>NZ_JBHYGR010000049.1:54576-63914 GCF_042738155.1 Kitasatospora sp. NPDC059088
GGGGGGGGGGGGGGCGCCCCCCGGGCCCCCCCCGGGCGCCCCGGGGCGCCCCGGGCCGTGCGGGAACGGCCGGGCCTTGGTGGTCCCCTCGCCCCGCCTGCCGCCCGGCCTAGCCCCGGCCGGCACGCGGGCCGTCCAAGCCCTCCCTCCCCGCACCACCGGGGCCGCGCCCGGCACCCGCCCGGGGAGCTGCGAAAATTCTTCCGACGGGCAGGCAACCCGGTCCGCCGCCCATCGCGTTCAGCAGCCGTGAGAACGACACGAACGAGGACGCGGCCCGCCGGGCCGCCACGGCTGACGGGAACGGTGCGGGAACCATGGCAGGGGCAGGGGCGGCAGCAGGATGACGGACGCGACACCGGACTTCACGGAGTTCGTCGCCGCCTGCGGCCCCAAGATGCTGCGCACGGCCTGGCTGCTCACCGGGGACCGGCACCAGGCCGAGGACCTGCTGCAGACCGCGCTCGCCAAGGTCTGGCCCCGCTGGGAGCTGATCGCCCGCGAGCGGCCCGAGGCGTACCTGCGGAAGGTACTGGTCAACTGCCACGTCTCCTGGTGGCGGCGGCGCTGGACCGGCGAACTCCCGCACGAGGAGCTGCCGGAACCGGCGGTCGCCCGGGCCGACCCCTACGAGGACGTGCTGCTCGGGCAGGTGGTCGCCGAGGCGGTCCGCTCACTGCCCCCGCGCCAGCGCGCCGTGGTGGTGCTGCGCTTCTTCGAGGACCTCAGCGTGGAGGAGACCGCCGAGGTGCTGCGCTGCAGCACCGGAACGGTCAAGAGCCAGTCGCACCGGGCGCTGGCCGCCCTGCGCGGACGGCTCCCGGCCAGGGAACTGCTGCTGGACGGGGGACGTCGTGAACGCGTCTGATCCGCGCGAGGGCGCCGGGGTGGAGGAGGACGAGCTGCGCGTCCTGCTGCAGGAGGCCGTCCCGCCCCTGGCCGCGCCGAAGGACCGGATGGAGCGGGTGTTCGCCCGAGCGGCCCGGACCAGGCGGCGACGGCGCAACGCCGGCCTCGGGCTCGGCCTGACCGGCGGGCTGGTCGCCGCCGTACTGGCCGCCGCCCCGGCGATCGCCCCGAGCCCCGGGCCGGCGCAGGAGGCCGCGGGGCGGCCGACCGCCACCGCCTCCCCGCTCCCCACCGCAACGGGCGCCCCGCTCCGGTTCCCCGAGGTCGACGGGCTCCTCGCGACCCTGCCGCCGGGCTGGTTCTCGGAACCCGTCACCGGCGACCCGCACCAGGCCGTCGGGTACCTGGCCAACCGGCCGTTCAATCCGAACGGGCCCTGCTTCGGGCTGCCCGTCCCCTGCGGCGCATCGGCCGCGCAGCCGGCCCCCGACCGGGTACTGCTCACCCTGCGGCTGGTGAACGCGCCGGACACGGCCGGGCAGCCCGACGGAGCGACCACCGGGATGACGGAGACCCCCTTGGACAAGGAGTGCTCGACCCGCAACGGCAACCGGGAGCTCGTCGGCCGGCGGAGCGTCGACCTCAAGGGGCCCGCCCTGGTCGAGGTGACGGCCTGCGCCCTCGACCCCTCCGAACGGACCCTGCGGCAGGTGCAGCAGGTGCTCGACTCGATCCGGACGGCCGACCGCTGATCCCCTGACGCCCGGGCCGCCCCGCCCCGTCCCGGCCTGTCCCCGTCCCTGTCCCCGTCGTCGCCGCTGCCGCCCGCACCCACCCGAAACGGAACCGCCATGTCCCTACCCCGTCGCGCCCTCGTGGGGCTGGCGCTGCTCCTGGTGAGCTGCGCCCCCGAGGCCCACGGACCGTCCACCGCGACCACCCCCGCCCCGACCGCCCCCGGCACCTCCGCCCCGGACCTCCCGGCCGAGCCGCCGCCCGTCGCCGTCGCCGCGCGCCCCGCACCTCCCGAGCTGCCGCGCCAAGTCCCTGGCGTCGGGCCGCAGTTGCGCAGCGCGATACCGGCCGGGACCCGGCAGGTGCTGGTGGTCACCGGCGACGGCCCCGAGGCCTCGACCGGGCACGCCGTGCTCTACCGCGACGACGGCGACGGCTGGCGCGCCGGGCCCGCCTGGCCGACCCGCAACGCCGTGCACGGCTGGACCACCGACCACCGCCAGGGCGATCTGCACTCCCCCGTCGGGGTGTTCACGCTCACCGACGCGGGCGGCCGACTGCCCGACCCGGGCGCCCGGCTGCCCTACCACCGGTCCGAGGACTTCGTGATGGGCGGCACCGGCTTCGAGGGGGAACCGCTGGCCGGCTCCTTCGACTACGTGGTCGCCATCGACTACAACCGGGTCCCCGGCTCGACCCCGCTCGACACCCGCCGCCCGCGCGGCACCGGGTACGGCGGCGGGATCTGGCTGCACGTCGACCACGGCGGGCCGACCCACGGCTGCGTCAGCATGACCGCCGACCGGATGCGGGAGCTGCTGCTCGCGCTCGACCCCGCGCTGCACCCGGTGGTGGTGATGGGGGACGCCCGGAACCTCGCCCGCTGAGCACGGACGCGGGCTCCGGGCGGGTCCCGGCGGGTTCCGGGCCGGCCCCGGCGGGTTCCGGGCGGGCGGGCTGCGGTCAGGTCCGCAGCTCGGCGGTCCGGCCCCCGTCGAACCGGTAGGCGGTCTGGCCGAACCCGCCCTTGGCGAAGGCGAGGACCTTGGCCGGCCGCACCCCGAAGACCAGGGACGCGCCCCCGTCCTGGTGGGCGAAGCCGTCCGCCGTCACCCGGAACCGCCACTCGCCGTTCCACTTGGCCGCCCAGGCGGCCGCGAGACGTTCCAGCGCGGGGCGCGCGGTGACCCGCACGGCCACGCCCTCCACCACCACGTCGAGCCCCCGGTCCCAGCGGTCGCAGCCGGTGGTCAGCGCCACCTGCCGGTTCCCGCCCAGGTTCACGGCCTTCTGCTCCGCGGCGCCGGTGGTGAAGTGCAGCTGCCCGTCGAGCCACACGGCCACCAGGGGCGTGACGTGGGGGCGTCCGTCGGACCGCACCGTGGTGATCCAGAACAGCTGTGCCGATTCCAGCACCCCACGAACGGTCTCCCACGGCGTCGCGCCCGAACCGGGGTCGCTGAACCGTTCGTCGAACCGCGCATCCGGGTCGTTCGTGCTCATTCGTCGCTCCTGTCAGGAGGAAGTGGCCGGACACCACCACACCGCGATCGGCGGCTACCGGGCAAGGTGGCCGTCGGCCCCGGCCGTGGACGGCGACACGCCCCCCACCGTGCGCCCTTGCGGCCGGAGGGCCGTCGCGGCGACCCTTGGGACGAGCGACGGCCGGCACAGCCATGCCTTCGAAAGGGCACCCCCCATGCCTCAGGACACCGCGTTCACCCTCCCCTTCGACACCGCGACCAGCCCGGACGCCGACGCGGCCCGGCGGCGCAGCCTGCTCTGGAGCCGGCGGCAGGGGCTCGTCGCGGACCCGGTCGACGAGGCGCGCTTCCTGCGCTGGGACATCGCCGGGCTGATGGCCGTCTGGAACCCCCGGACGAGCGGGGCCCGGCTGGACCTGACCGTGGACGCCGTCGTGGTCGCCACCTTCCTCGACGACCACGTGGACGGCCCGCCGGCCGACCGGCCGGAGCGGGTGGACGCCGTCTGCGCGGACTTCGCCCGCGTCATCGCCGCAGGCGGCCGACCCCCGGCCGGGGCCGGGCCGCTGCTGCGGGCCTTCGGCGACGTGTGGCAGCGCCTCGCCGACGGCGCCTCCCCCGCCTGGCTGGAACGCACCGGACAGCACTGGCAGTGGTACCTCGGCGCGTACGCCCAGGAGGCCCGCAACCGCGCCCACCGACGCGTCCCGACCCTCGCCGAGTACGCCGAACTGCGCCGCCGCTCCGGCTTCGTGTACGCCATGCTGGACCTCAGCCAGAAGGCCTACGGCTTCGAACTCCCCGACCGGCTCTACACCCAGCCCGTGGTGCGCCGGATGGCCGACATCACCGCGGACGTCGTCGACACGCTCAACGACGTCCACTCCGTCGAGAAGGAGGAGTCGCGCGGCGACGTCCACAACCTCGTCCTCGTCATCGAGAACGACCCTGGCCGAGCCCGGAGTCGGGACCGCAGCCGGGACCACGGCCGGGACGGGGCCCCGGACCACGCGGACAGCATCCGGGAGATCCAGGGCATGGTCACCGCCTGGTGCGAGGAGTTCCTCGTCCTGGAGCAGCGGCTGGCGAGCGGCGTCGGGCCGCGGGAGGCCGGAGCCGCCGCCCTGATCACCGACTGCATGCGCACGGCCATGAGCGGCTACCTGGAGTGGAGCAGGACCACCCGCCGCTACTCCCACCTCGTGCCCGCCGGCGAGGCCGCCCTCGCCGCCGACCTCGTGCAGACGAACTGACCGTCCCAGCAGGGAATTTCGACTCCGGGGCCGACCCGGGCCCTGGGCGCTGGGTCCTAGGGTCCGTCTTCAAACTCCCGTCGTCCGCCCGGAGGGCGGGCGGGGCGGCGTTGGGGTGCGTGCATCGCAAGGCGGAGGAGGGAGCCCAATGCAGCGCATTGGCGACCGACGACAACGCGGCGAGGCGCGTGCCCCGGCGTCGCCCCGCAGACGGGAGTTTGAAGACGGACCCTAGGACTCCAGGGACTTGGCGGCGTCCCGGATGACGTCGAGGACGAAGTCGGGGTGCGACAGCATGGGGACGTGGCTGCTGTCGACGTCGAAGGTCTTCGCGCCCATCCGCTCGGCGGCGGCCCGTTCCAGGTCGGGGTTCACGGTGCGGTCGTTGTTCGCGACGATGTACCAGCTCGGCTTGGTGCGCCAGGCGGTGCCGGGGACCTGCTGGGCGAACAGGTCGGGGACGGGGACGGCGCCCGTCGCGAGGACCAGCTTCTGCTCGGCGGCCGGCAGGTCGCCGCAGAAGTCGCCGATGCCCGCCTCCAGCAGCCAGAGGCGCCCGTCGGAGACGCCGACGTGCGCGAAGACGGGCGTCGGGGGGAACTTCTCCTGCTGGCCCACCGAGGTCTCGTCCTCGTCCGGGGCGAGCGCGGCGATGTAGACCAGGGCGCCCACCCGGTCGTGGACGCCCGCCTTGGTGATCAGGGTCCCGCCGTAGGAGTGGCCGACCAGCACCACCGGGCCCGGCACGTGCTCGATGGCCCGGGTGACGCACGCGACGTCGCCCGCCAGTGAGTCGAGCCCGTGCTGCGAGCTGTAGACCTCGTGGCCCTCGGCCTGGAGCGTGGGGATGAGCTTGTTGAAGCACGACCCGTCGGCCCAGAGCCCGTGGGCGAATACGATGCTGGCCTTACCGGCCATGACGTCCTCCTTCGTCCTTCGTCGGTACCGCGCCGTGACGGAACACGGACCACTGCGGCCAGTATCCGTTCGGTCACCGTGCGCGGCATCCCGGCCGCACGCCCCGGGCGCCTCCCCGGGCCGCGACGCTCCGGGGCCGCCCGTAACCCTTGCGGCGCGCTTTCGTTGGACCGGCCATGAAGAAGCGCAGCATGCTCGCCGTCGCCTCGCTCGCCGTCGGCGTGGTGGCCTCCCTGACCGCTCCGAGTGCGCACGCCAGCGAGATCGGCGGCCAGGAGGGCCTGCCGGGTCCGCTGACCAGCGCCCCGGACGCGGTGCCCGGGCAGGTCGGGGACGCGGGCGGCGTGGTCGGCCAGGCCACCGGCTACGTGACCGGCTCGGCGGACGGCCTGGCGCCGGTCACCCCCGCGTAGCCCTTCCCCGGACTCTCGGGGCGGGCCCGGGGAAGGGTGGGTGCGGCCGTCGTGCGGCTCCCCTCCCCGGGCCCGGGTCGGGTCAGGCGCGGAGGAGGTACCAGCCGCCCAGGCCGCTGCAGGCGGTGTTGACGTAGGCGCCGAGGCGGTAGCCGGCCGGGACGGGCTGGTACGGGCAGACCTGGAGTCCGGGCCGGGCGACCACCTGGAACCAGGAGCCGATGCCGCCGCAACCGGGCACCTGGTGGCCGGTGTTGACGTAGCCGGGCGGGATCGGAGAACCCGCGCAGGTCCAGATGCCGTCCCTGGCGAGCTGCATGAACCAGGCGTCGATGTTGGTGCAGCCGTTGCCGTTGGCGACGTGGGCGGTCAGGACGTAGCCGGGCGGGATGGGCGAGGTGCCGCAGGTCCACAGACCGTCCACCGGCAGGCGCATGTACCAGGAGTCGTAGCCGTCGCAGCCGGTGGGGTTGTGCCCGGAGAGCACGTAGCCGGCCGGGATCGGCGAGGTGGCGCAGGTCCAGATGCCGTCCCGTGCGGGCTGCTGGTACCACATGCCGGCGCCGTTGCAGCCGTTGTTGGTGTGCATGGTGAGGACGTAGCCCGGGGTGACGGGCGCGCCCCGGCAGATCCAACCGGGCCCGGCCGCAGCGGCCTTGGCGGCGGAGGCCGATGCGGCGGAGGCCCCGGTGGGTGCGGCGGAGGCGGGTGCGGCACCCGCTCCGACCAGGACGGCCACCAGCAGCGCGAGCGCCCCGGCCAGGGCGGCGAGTCGGCTTCGGAGGGCGGCGGTCGACGAACGGTCGAGCAGTCGGTCACGTAGTTCTGTCACTTCACACCAGTCCTGTCGGCAGGTCCGTAGGGCCCCGCACGGCGGCCGTGCGGGCGCCGGGGTGGTGGAACCGGTGCGACAGTAGCAAGGATTGGAACGCTCCAAGAGGGTTCCAGAGCAGCCAGCATGCCCACGTCAAAGGTTGGCCGGAAACGCTCGCCCGGACCGACCCGGGCGGGGCCGCTCCGGGCCGGAGCGGGGGCGGGCCGGTCAGGACATCGGGGCGCCCAGGTCCTGGGTCCACAGGGTGCCGGCGGGGCTGGTGGCGACGCCGACGCCGATGTCCTTGAAGCCGCAGTCGAGCATGTTGGACTGGTGGATCCCGCCGTCCATCCAGCGGGCGAAGACGCTCGCCGCCGTGGTCGGGCCCCGGTCGAGGTTCTCGCCCCACTGGGACCAGCGGTAGCCGGCCGCGGTGATCCGGGCGTCCGTGCGGACGCCGTCCGGGTTCACGTGGTCGAAGAAGCCGCGGGCGGCCATGTCGTCGGAGTGCTTCTGGGCCGAGGCGTGCAGGCGGGGGTCGATCCGCAGCGGGGCGCAACCCGCCTTGGCGCGTTCGGCGTTGACCAGGTCCACCAGCTGCCGTTCCGGGTTGGGCTGGGGCGCCGCCGGGGTCGACCGGGTGGCGGTGGGCGAGGGCGTCGGGGTCGGGGTCCCGGTGGGGGTCGGCGTCGGCGTGGGGGTGGCGGTCGGGGTGTCCGGGACGGTCGCCGGCAGGGCCACCGGGGTGTCCAGGGCGGCGGCCGGGACGGTGGGCTCGGGCACCGCCGGGTGCGGCGGCTCGGTGGGGTTCGACCAGACCAGGGCCAGCGTGGTGACGGCCACCGCTGCGGCCGTACCGCCCGCCAGTGCGGCCTTGCGGGCGGCGGTGCCGGCCCAACCGCCGTGCGCGCCACCGCCGGTGGCCGCACCGGCCGCCGTACCGCCCGCGCCCGATCCCGCACCGGCCGCCGCCGTGTGGGCGCCCGCCGCGGCGGTCGCGGCGGTGTGCTGGAGGTGCAGCAGCGCGGGCGAGGCGGAGGGGATCGGGACCAGCGCGAGGCCGGCCAGCAGGCCCTCGGCCGGGAAGAGGTCGCGGCCCAGGCCGTCGCAGCCGGCGCAGCCGCGGATGTGCCGGGCGATCCGCTTGCGCCAGACCGAGTTCGGGGTGCCGTCGAACCCGGCGGTGACCTCGACGAGTTCGGGGCAGCGCGGGTAGGCGCCGAGGGCGCGGACCACGACCCGCCCGGCCTCCAGCTGCTTCTTCATCCGCTGGACCCGCACGGCGGCGTGCGGCATGGTCAGGTCGAGGGCCTCCGCGAGTTCGGCGCGGGTGAGTTCGCCGGCGGCCTCCAGCCACCACAGGGCGAGCAGTTCACGGTCGTCCGGATCCAGCCAGCGGGTGGCCTCGGCCACCTCGCGGCGCTGGCCGGACAGGCCCAGGCGCAGGATGGTGAGGTCGGTGAAGTCGGCCCGGGGGTCCGGGACTTCCCAGGCCTCGTCCAGGCCGCCGACGGTGGGCTGCTGCTGCCCGGCGGCATGCCGGCGGCGGACCTGGTTCATGGTGATGGCGACCAGCCAGGAGCGGAAGGACTCCGGGTCGCGGAGCCCGTCCAGGCCGTCCAGGGCGCGGATCATGGTCTCCTGGGCCACGTCGTCCACGTCGGCGTGGCCGCGCAGGGCGCGGCCGGCCACGTTGTAGACGAGCGGCAGCCAGGTGGCGACCAGGGCCTCCTGGGCCTGTCGGTCACCTGCCTGCGCCGCGCGTACCAGGGTCGTCCCGGTCCTGTTCTGCACATCAGCGTTCATGGTCCGCACTCCGTCTTGCCGTGTTTCCGTCCGCCGCTGCCTCCTCGGAGACCTGTGGGGAGTGATCAGATAACAACAATGTGCGCGGAATCGGAAAATCGGACTGCCCGGTGGCCGGAGGTACCGGCCACCGGGGGCGAGCGGAGGCGGGGTGAGCGGAGGCAGGGGTCAGGGGACAGGACTCAGGGGCGAGCAGCGGGAACGAGGGGCGGGGCCGGTCAGGCCGGGGCGGCGAACACCTGGGTCCACCACGGGCCGTTGGCGCCGGTCCGCACCCCCACCCCGAGCTGCTTGAAGTCGCAGTTCAGGATGTTGGCGCGGTGGCCGGGGCTGTTCATCCAGGACTCCATCACGGCCGCCGGATCGCTCTGGCCCCGGGCGATGTTCTCGCCCCAGGTGCTCCAGCGGTAGCCGACCGCCTCGATCCGGTGGTCGGCGTGGTAGCCCTCCGGGCTGGCGTGGTCGAAGTAGTTGCGGTTGGCCATGTCGTCACTGTGTGACTGGGCCGCGCTGGCCAGCCGGGGCTCGGCGGCGACCGGGCCGCACCCGGCCTTGGCCCGCTCGGCGTTGACCAGGTCGACGACCTGCTGCGCGAACGCGGGGGACGACCCGCCGCCCGCCGGGGCCGCGGCGGCCCGCTGGGCGGTGCCCGCGGCGGCGTTGGCGCTCGGGCGGGTGGTCGCCGGGCTCGGCTTGGCGGTGGCGGTGGCGGTGGCCGTCGGGGTCGGCGTCGCGGTGGGCTGGGCCGTCGGGGAGGCGGTGGCCGTCGCGGTGGCTGTCGGGCTCGGGGTGGCCGACGGACCCGTCGCCGTCGGACTGCCCGAGGGCGGCACCGCGCCCGCGAGGCCCGCTCCCCCGGCGCCCGGCACCTGGATGCCCTCGTGCGTCCCCACCTCGGCGGCGACCAGCGAGTCGGCCGCGGCGGCCTGCCCGGCGAGGTCCCGGTCGCTCTGCTTGCCGCCGTACGCCGCGTAGCCCGCCCCGGCCAGCGCCGCGATCAGGCCCGTCCCGGCCACGGCGGCGACGACCGCGGTCACCGGCACGAACCCGCCGCGCCGACGTCCCC
>NZ_JBHYGR010000050.1:0-7434 GCF_042738155.1 Kitasatospora sp. NPDC059088
TATTTTTTCAAGATTATGTGGTATTAGTTTTTTTTTTGTGGTTTGGTGGGTTGTTTTTTTTTTATATGATACAGCCCGAAAGCCCCCCACCCAACAACAGCCCCGCGCAGCGGCCCCCACCCCCCACAACGGCACCCGCTAGGGTGCCGAGGTGGATCTGGATCTGGCACAGGTAAGAGCCTTCACCGCAACCGCCGAAGAACTCCACTTCGGCCGCGCCGCCGGCCGCCTGGGCATCACCCAGCAGGGCCTGTCGAAGCGGGTGGCCCGCCTGGAGGCCGCCCTCGGCGTCCGCCTGCTGGAACGCGGCGCCCGCGGGGTGACCCTGACCGCCCCGGGCACCCGGTTCCTGGAGCCCGCCCGCCGCCTGCTGTCCCAGGGAGAGCGGGCCGTGGCGGCGGTGGCAGGTGCCGGGCGGCCCCTGCGGATCGACGTGTGGGGCCACCTGTACGCCCCGATGCGCACCCTCGCCCAGGCGGTGGACGCGGCGCCGGGCCTGGAGGTGGAGCCGGTGCCGGGCCGCGACCTGCCCTCCGTGGCGGCCGCGGTGCTGCGCGGCGAGTCGGATGCCGGGTTCGGCCGGGTGCACGCCCTCCCCGGCGGCACCGATGCCGGTCTGACGCACCGCCTGGTCCGCCTGGAGCCGGTGGACGCCCTGCTGAGCGCCGACCATCCGCTGGCGGGCCGCGACGCCCTGGCCCCGACGGATCTGCGCGGCAGCGTGCTGCGCTACCCGGCGGCGGTGGACCGCCTGGACTTCCTGACCCGTTTCGCCACCCGGTTCGGCATCGACGGCCGGGTCGGTTCGACCAACCTCGGCCTGGAGCACTTCCTGGACCAGGTCGCCGCGGATCCGACCTGCTTCTCGCTGGTGCCGGCCGACGGCCCGCTGCCCGGCCGCCCGGGCGTGCGGACCGTTCCCCTGGCCGGCCCGACCCCCCTCTACGCCTGGTCGCTGCTCTGGCGCTCCGACCGGGACGCCGACCGGGGCCGCCAACTGGACTTCCTGCTGGGGGCGTTCACCGCGGAGGCGGCCCGCAGCCGGTGGCTGGAGTACGACCCGGCCCGGGACTGGCTCCCGGACGCCGACGAGGCCGCGCTCCAGCCCTGAGCTCCGGCCCCGCTCACCACCAGGCCTTCTGGGTCCGCAGCACCGATCCGTCGGCCGCGTAGGAGACGACGGTGTTGTTGCCGGGTGCCGGGATGCGGATGACGGCGTACCAGCGAACCGGGGAGTCGCCGACCGCCACCGGCTCCGTCTCGATGACCATGCCGCTCTCCCACTTGACCACGACCCTCTCGACCTCGGGCCGGGCCTTGACGACCACCATCTGCGGGCTGCCCCCCGTGTCGACGACGCGGTTGAGCCCGCGGCTGCCGATCACGGCACCCTGATCGTCCTGCGCCGTCCCGCCCGGGCCGGGAACCGGGTCGACGAAGTCGCCCGGCTGCCGTTTGCCGTCCACGGTCAGATAGACCTCGGCCCGGTCGGTGTTCGGGGTCCAGGGCTGGAGGCCGCCCCCCTGGGGGTCGTCCGGCAGGCGCGGGTCGACGGTTCTCCGCTCCTGCTGGATCAGCCGGGCCTGGGCCAGGCCGTCCGCCGCGGTGGGCGCGGCCGGCCACAGGGCGATCCAGGCTTCCAGGGCGTGGCCGCTCACCGTGCCTTCGTTGATCTTGACCCGCAGCGGCGAGAACGGGTCCCGGGCCGGCCGGGACGGCGAGGGTGTCGCGGAGGCCGTCGGGGCGGCTCCGGCCGAGGAGACCGTCGGGGACACCGGGGCCACCCCGGGCCCCGGCAGCTCCGGCGCCGACGGGGCGCCCGGAGCCGCCGGGGAGACGGCCGCCGGCGGGACCGCCGCCACCGAGGCGCTGCCGGCGCCCCGCCCGTACCCGCCGAACACCGTGCCCGGGCCGCCGATCAGCGTCCCCGCCCCGCCGACCGCGACGACCAGCCCGGCGACCGCCGCCCCGGTCAGCAGCCGGCGCCGCCGCAGCCGCCGCCGCCCGCCGGCCAGCAGCCGGTCGTACGGCACCGGCCCGGCCTCGACGCTGTCGGCCAGCTCGCCCAGCTCCCACGAGACCACGGCCTCGGCCGCCTCCACGTCCTCGTCCCCGGGCATGGACTCCGTGCTCATCTGCTGCTACCTCCGATGCTGGCCAGTCCGTTGAGTGAGGAGGACTCCCGCAGTTTGGCCAGCCCCCGGGCGGCCTGGCTCTTCACCGTGCCGACCGAGCAGTTCATCGCGGCCGCGGTCTGGGACTCGCTGAGGTCCTCCCAGTACCGCAGGACGACGGCCTCCCGCTGGCGCGGCGGCAGGGCGGCGAGGGCGCCGAGCAGCACGGCCCGGTCGTCCGGGTCGGGGCCGGCCGGGGCGGGCCGGTCGGGGAAGGCCTCGACCAGGTACTCGACCGGTCTGCGCCGGTACCGCCGGGCGTGCTCGTTGATCAGGATGCGGCGCACGTAGGCGTTCGGGTCGTCGGCAGCCCGGACCTTGTTCCAGTGCACGTAGGCCCGTTCCAGCGCCTGCTGGACCAGGTCCTCGGCGCCGTGCCGGTCCCCCGCCAGCAGGTAGGCCGTCCGCAGCAGCCGTGACCACGCACTGCCGGTGAACGCCCGGAACTCCTCGTCCCGTGCGGTCTCGTGGGCTCCCATGAGCACCTCCTCCCCCTCCAGAGTCCGGAACCGCCGTGGATCGTTGCCCGGCCCGTCGAACGCGTTCCGCCCGGCCCGCCGGACGCGTTCCGCGCGGCCCGCGCGACCGGGGCGCCCGGCGTTCGCGATTGGGCACCGGCGGCTGTGACACTGGAGGGGCTCGAAAACCGAGGTGCGCTCCGCCGTGCCTCCTTGCGAACCTAGAGGGATGCCCGCAGTGAGTTCTCCCGCAGTCCAGTCCGCCTCCGTTCCCGCCGAGGGTCCCGGAATCGGTGAGCTGGCCGCCCGCCTGCCCGAGCTGACCCTTCGCGACGAGGTGCGGATCGGGCGCCGGCTGGAGGGGGCCCGCCGGGTCCGCAAGCCGGAGGCCCGTCAGCAGGTCGCCGCCGAGATCGCCGCCGAGATCGACCGCGCCGAGCTGCTGGTCGAGCAGCGCCGGGCCGCCGTGCCGAAGATCACCTATCCCGCCGAGCTCCCGGTCAGCCAGAAGAAGGACGACATCCTGGCGGCGATCCGGGACCACCAGGTGGTGATCGTCGCCGGTGAGACCGGTTCCGGCAAGACCACCCAGATCCCGAAGATCTGCCTGGAGCTGGGCCGCGGCGTCCGCGGTCTGGTCGGCCACACCCAGCCGCGCCGGATCGCCGCCCGCACGGTGGCGGAGCGCGTCGCGGAGGAGCTGGACACCCCGCTCGGCGAGGCGGTCGGCTGGAAGGTCCGGTTCACCGACCAGGTCGGCCGGGACACCCTGGTCAAGCTGATGACGGACGGCATCCTGCTGGCGGAGATCCAGACCGACCGGGACCTGCGCCAGTACGACACCCTGATCATCGACGAGGCGCACGAACGCAGCCTCAACATCGACTTCCTGCTCGGCTACCTCAAGCAGCTGCTCCCCCGCCGCCCCGACCTCAAGGTCGTGATCACCTCCGCGACCATCGACCCGGAGCGCTTCGCCCGGCACTTCGGCGACGCCCCGGTGATCGAGGTGTCCGGCCGCACCTACCCGGTCGAGGTCCGCTACCGCCCCGTCCTGGACGACGGCGACGACGAGGCCGACGAGGCGGACCGCGACCGCGACCAGATCCAGGCGATCTGCGAGGCCGCCCAGGAGCTCCAGGACGAGGGCCCGGGCGACATCCTGGTCTTCCTCTCCGGCGAGCGCGAGATCCGCGACACCGCCGACGCCCTCACCAAGCTGAAACTGCGCGGCACCGAGATCCTCCCGCTGTACGCCCGGCTCAGTTCGGCCGAGCAGCACCGGGTGTTCCAGCGCTCCAGCAGCCGCCGGATCGTGCTGGCCACCAACGTGGCCGAGACCTCGCTGACCGTCCCCGGCATCAAGTACGTGATCGACCCGGGCAACGCCCGGATCTCCCGCTACAGCCACCGCACCAAGGTGCAGCGGCTGCCGATCGAGGCGATCAGCCAGGCCAGCGCCAACCAGCGCAAGGGCCGCTGCGGCCGCACCTCGGACGGCATCTGCATCCGGCTCTACTCGGAGGAGGACTTCCTCTCCCGCCCGGAGTTCACCGACGCCGAGATCCTGCGCACCAACCTGGCCTCGGTGATCCTGCAGATGACCGCGGCGGGCCTGGGCGACATCTCCGCCTTCCCGTTCCTGGACCCGCCGGACTCGCGCAACATCAAGGACGGCGTCCACCTGCTGCACGAACTGGGCGCGCTGGACCCGGAGGAGAAGGACCCGCGCAAGCGGCTGACCGCGCTCGGCCGCAAGCTGGCCCAGCTCCCGGTCGACCCGCGGATGGCCCGCATGGTGCTGGAGGCGGACCGGAACGGCTGCGTCCGGGACGTCATGGTGATCGCCGCCGCGCTGTCCATCCAGGACCCGCGCGAGCGCCCGGCCGAGAAGCGCCAGGCCGCCGACGAACGGCACCGCCGGTTCACCTCGGAGACCTCCGACTTCCTGTCCTACCTGGCGATGTGGCGCTACGTCCGGGAGCAGCAGAAGGAGCTCTCCTCCTCGGCCTTCCGCCGGATGTGCAAGTCCGAGTTCCTCAACTACCTGCGGATACGGGAGTGGCAGGACGTCTACACCCAGCTGCGCACCGTGGCGAAGCAGTTGGGCGTGACGATCGAGGAGCCGCATCCCGACGCCGAGCCGGACGCGGACCGGATCCACCAGTCGCTGCTGGCCGGACTGCTCTCCCACATCGGCCTGTTCGACGTGGAGAAGCGCGAGTACGGCGGCGCCCGCGGCGCCCGTTTCGCGGTCTTCCCGGGCTCCGGCCTGTTCAAGAAGCCGCCGCGCTGGCTGATGTCGGCCGAGCTGGTGGAGACCTCCCGGCTGTGGGCCCGGATCAACGCGAAGATCGAGCCCGAGTGGGTCGAGCCGCTGGCCGGGCACCTGATCAAGCGCAGCTACAGCGAGCCGCACTGGGAGAAGAAGTCCGGTGCCGTGCTGGCCTACGAGAAGGTGACCCTCTACGGGGTGCCGATCGTCGCCCAGCGGAAGATCAACTACGGCCGGATCGACCCGGAGCTCTGTCGCGAGCTGTTCATCCGCAACGCGCTGGTCGAGGGCGACTGGGAGACCCACCACAGGTTCTTCGCCGAGAACCGCAAGCTGCTCGGCGAGGTCGAGGAGCTGGAGAACCGGGCCCGCCGCCGGGACATCATGGTGGACGACCAGACCCTGTTCGACTTCTACGACGCCCGGCTGCCCGAGGAGGTCGTCTCCACCCGGCACTTCGACTCCTGGTGGAAGAAGGCCCGGCACGAGCAGCCGGACCTGCTGAACTTCGAGAAGTCGATGCTGATCAACGACGCCGCGGACGGCGTCACCGAGGCCGACTACCCGGACCACTGGCAGCAGGGCAAGCTGCGCTTCCGGCTGACCTACCAGTTCGAGCCGGGCAGCGACGCGGACGGCGTGACCGTCCACATCCCGCTGCCGGTGCTCAACCAGGTCACCGCGGAGGGCTTCGACTGGCAGATCCCCGGTCTGCGGGAGGAACTGGTCACCGCGTACATCAAGTCGCTGCCGAAGGCGATCCGGCGCAACTTCGTGCCGGCCCCGGACTTCGCCCGGGCGGCGCTGCGCGCGGTGAAGGACCGCCAGGAACCGCTGCTGCCGTCCCTGGAGCACGCCCTCAAGCGCCTGACGGCCGTCACGGTGCCCCCGGAGGCCTGGGACGACGAGCGGGTCCCGGAGCACCTCAAGGTGACCTTCCGGGTGGTGGACGGGAAGCGCCGGCTGGCCGAGTCCAAGGACCTGGAGGAGCTGCGGCTGAGGCTCAAGCCCAAGCTCAAGGAGACGCTCTCCTCGGCCGCCTCCGGGCAGGGCATCGAGCAGAGCGGGCTGACCGCCTGGCCGGCCGGGCTGCCGGTGCTCCAGCGCACCTTCGAGCAGCGCTCCCGCGGCCACTCGCTGCGCGCCTACCCGGCGCTGGTGGACGAGGGCGCCACGGTCGGCGTGAAGCTGTTCGACACCCCGCCGGCGCAGGCGCAGGCGATGTGGGCGGGCACCCGCCGGCTGCTGATGCTGACCACCACCTCCCCGGCCAAGTCGATCCAGGGCCGGCTGGGCAACCAGGCCAAGCTGGCGCTCTCGCACAGCCCGCACGGCTCGATCGCCGCCCTGTTCGAGGACGTGGTCGCCGCCGCGACGGACCGGCTGATGACCCTGTCCGGCGGCCCGGCCTGGGACGAGGCGGCCTTCGCCAAGCTGCACGACAAGGTGCGGACGGACCTGTACGACCTGTCCGCGGACACCACGCTCAAGACGGCCACCGCGCTGATCGCCTTCCACAAGGCCTCGACCCGGTTGAAGTCGGTGAGCAGCCCGGTGCTGCTGAACGCGGTGAACGACGTCCGGCTGCACCTGGCCTCGCTGGTGCACCCGGGCTTCGTGACCGCCACCGGCTGGCAGCGGCTGCCCGACCTCAAGCGCTACCTGCTGGCGGTGGACCGCCGGCTGGAGGCGCTGCCCAACCACCCGCAGCGGGACGCCCAGCAGCTACTGAAGGTCCAGCAGGTGCAGCAGGCGTACGGGGAGCTGCTGGCCGCCGTGCCGGCCGGGCAGCAGCCCTCCGCGGAGGTGCTGGCGATCCGCTGGATGATCGAGGAGCTGCGGGTCAGCTTCTTCGCCCAGGGGCTGGGCACGCCGAGCCCGGTCTCGGAGAAGCGGATCACCAAGGCGATGGAGGCGGCCCGGGCCACGCTGTGACCCGGGCGGCACCGCTGAGCTGCGGGTGCGCCGTGGGGCCCTCAGGAGCCAGTTCGACCTGGGGGCCCACCATGGGCTACAGTCTGTCTTGTTCGCAGCGCGGCAAGCGGGTGAACGAGATCAGAACACTCTGGTCCTGTGGAGCAGTTGGTTAGCTCGCCACCCTGTCAAGGTGGAGGTCGCGGGTTCAAGTCCCGTCAGGATCGCCGCAGTGCGAGAGGCCCGGAATCGTCAAGGTTCCGGGCCTCTCGCGTTTGGCCGTACGGCCCTTACTCCGCACCGGATCCGGACCACAAGTGGTTGAACGCGTGACGGTCGTCACCCGCACCCCCGTGGAACCGCCCTCGAAACGACCCGTTCCGGACTCCACTAATTTAATATGTAAAATTGCACTGTTATTCACTGTAAATCCCCCCCGCACCATGCGCACCGAATCGTTATCCGGAGTTCAGCATTCCGACCGTTGGGGGCCGTCGCCGGGTATGACAAAGGGGCCGCGTAACCGACCCCGCGGCGGGCGGGTATCGGCCCCCGCGAAAAATGCATTTGGCGAAAAGGGCTCAGTGGGCTGTAGGGGGATAACCGCCCCCCG
>NZ_JBHYGR010000050.1:7444-16814 GCF_042738155.1 Kitasatospora sp. NPDC059088
GTCGCCCCCCTCTTTCCCCCCGCCCCGGGGGGGGGGCGGGGGCGGGCGCGCCCCCCCGCGCGCCCCCCCGGGCGGGGGGCGGCCCCCCCCCCCCCCCCCCTTCGAAAGAGCCTTTGGCCTATCAGGCCTCAGTGCGCTGAGCGGGAATCCCCGCCAGCAGAGCGCGCACCTCCGCCTCACGGTAGCGGCGGTGACCGCCGAGCGTGCGGATCGACGTGAGCTTGCCGGCCTTGGCCCAGCGGGTGACCGTCTTCGGGTCCACGCGGAACATGGTGGCAACCTCTGCCGGCGTCAGCAGCGGCTCAGCATCAGGGGTACGAGCGGTCATGAGCGGCCTCCTCGGGAGAACCGAACCAGGGCGGTTCTATCCTTCAAATTCTGCACCTTGGCCCGCGATGCCCGAAATGGCATAGACGGGCCGAGTCGGTTATAGGACGAACGGCTTGTCCTGGTGTCTACAACTACACCATCCGTCCAGCCCTATCGACCAAACCGCCAAAATTGACCCCTCACGGGTTCAAGGCCGACGGATGGCGATGGACCACCCCATAACGGACAGTCACACGGCCGTGACGTCCGGTTACGAGGGGACCAGACCCTCCGTTTCCCCGCAAAGCACGCATCGACTCCAGAACCACCCAAAAGTGGGCACGCTCACGTGAAGTTGGGCTGGTTGTCCCATTTTTGCACATAGGGGTTAGTTCGCGTCAACGGTGAGTAGTGTCACGTTCGACAGCTATTGACCCGAACCGGGACCTTGGTCGGCACCGTTGTGGACCAAAGACCTCTGACAGTCATACACGGGAGGTCCGACGTCAGTTCGCGTGCCGCAGCGCCAGCACCCGCTGCCACCGCCCCGTCAGCTCCCCGTACGCCCGCAGCGCCTCCGCGGTGTCCCCGGCCCGCAGCGCGCGCAGCCCGTCCTCCAGCTCCCCCGCCGAACGGTCCGCCAACAACCGCTCCGGCCCCAGCAGATGCACCAGCCCCCCGTAGTCCAGCTCCACCAGCGAGCGCGGATGGAACTCCTCCAGCCACCGCCCGACCCGCTCCGCCCCGCGCACCAGCTCCCCGTCCGGCACCGCCTCGCGCAGCGCCCGGTAGGCCCGTGCCACCCGGCGCCGCGCCTGGGCCATCGGCACCAGGTAGAACAGCGCCGCCGGCCTCCCCCGCTCCCCCTCCTCCGTGCCCGCTCCCCCCGGAACGAAGCACCGGTCCTCGTCCCCGAACGGCAGGAACCAGCGCACCGGGACCTCCCACCGGCTGGTGAGGATCCACGGCCGGGCGTCCGGGTGCCCGGCCAGCCAGCGCTCCCGGTCCGCCTCGGCGGCCGCCCGGGTCACCGGCGGCACCGCGGTGTCCACCAGCGCCACCGGGGCCCCCGCCCGCAGCTCCTCCAGCGCCTGCCAACTGCGCAGCCTGGTCGCCCACGGGCACACGTACAGTACGCCGTCCACGGTCCGCAGGTACGCCCGGCCGCTCTCCTGCTCCGGCAGCGCCCGGGGCGTGCGGGCGGCCAGCTCCACCAGGGCGGCCCGCTGCTCCTCCAGCACCGCCGCCGCGACCGACTGCTCCGCCGCGGCGGCGTCCGGCCCGTGCTCCGCGGCGTAGGCCTGCCAGTGCGCCCGCTCGGGCTCCGGATAGGCCGCCAGCGGCTCGTAGACCCGCAGGTGGGCCGCGTAGGGCGGCAGTACGGAGGTGCGCACGACGGTCACGTCCTGCATGGTCGCACGCGCCGCCCGGCCCCGGGAGGGCGCGACCCCGAACCGTTCGCGCCCGGACTCCGGCCCCCTCGCGTCTCACTCCTCGGACAATGGGCACAAGCTCGGACAAGAGGGCCGGTCGGGCCCGCGCGCGCGACTACGCTTTCGCCCCAGACGCCCGCACCACAGCAGCGGGCCCTCGATACTGGAGTCACCACAGTGACCGACGTACAGACCCCCGCCACGCACCCCGCACCCGGTGTGCTCAGCAGGATCTTCCGGACCGAGCAGGACGGCGCCCCCGGCGACGGCCACGAGCAGGTCGTCCTCTGCCACGACCGCAGCTCCGGTCTCAAGGCGATCATCGCCATCCACTCCACCGCGCTCGGCCCCGCCCTCGGCGGCACCCGCTTCTTCCCGTACGCCTCCGAGGAGGCGGCCCTGGAGGACGCGCTGAACCTGTCCCGCGGCATGTCCTACAAGAACGCGCTGGCCGGGCTCGACCTCGGCGGCGGCAAGGCCGTCATCATCGGCGACCCGAACAAGGACAAGAACGAGGCGATGCTCCGCGCCTACGGCCGCTTCGTCGAGTCGCTGCGCGGCCGCTACATCACCGCCTGCGACGTGGGCACCTACGTCCAGGACATGGACGTCGTCGCGCGCGAGACCGAGTTCGTGACCGGCCGCTCGCCCGAGCACGGCGGCGCCGGCGACTCCTCCATCCTGACCGCCTTCGGCGTCTTCCAGGGCATGCGCGCCAGCGCCCAGGCCCGCTGGGGCCAGCCGACCCTGCGCGGCAAGCGGGTCGGCGTCGCGGGCGTCGGCAAGGTCGGCCACTACCTGGTCGGCCACCTGGTCGCGGACGGCGCCACCGTCGTCGTCACCGACCCGTTCGAGGCGGCCGTCAACCGGGTGCGCGCCGCCCACCCCGAGGTGGAGGTCGTCGCCGACACCGCCGCCCTGCTCCGGGCCGAGCTGGACGTCTACGCCCCGTGCGCCCTCGGCGGCGCGCTGACCGACGACGTGGTCGCCGCGCTCGGCGGGTTCGGCACCTCGATCGTCTGCGGTGCGGCCAACAACCAGCTGTCCCACCCGGGCGTCGAGAAGGACCTGGCCGACCGCGGCATCCTCTACGCCCCCGACTACCTGGTGAACTCCGGCGGCGTGATCCAGGTCGCCGACGAGATCGACGGCTTCAACTTCGAGCGGGCCAAGAACAAGGCCACCAAGATCTTCGACACCACCCTGGAGATCTTCACCCGGGCCGCCTCCGACGGCATCCCGCCGGCCGTCGCCGCGGACCGCCTGGCCGAGAAGCGGATGCGCGAGATCAGCGCGCTGCGCACGGTCCTGCTGCCGGGCTCGCGCCGCGGCTGATCCGGCGGGCCGGTCCGGCTCCGCCCGGACCCCCTCCGGACCCCTCCCGGGCGCCTGACGCGCGGGGGGCCGCCACCTCCGGCCCCCCGCGCATCACGATGTGGAACCGGATTCTCACTTCTGCGTCCGATCAGGTGATCCAACGCCCCCGTAGGGGGGATAATCAGTCCTGGAACGACGGACCCGAGACACCTCTGGACAGCGTGCAAATCGCCGCAAAACCTCCCCTGACCTGGGAAGACCTGGTCTCGGGTGCGGTCAGTGCGCGCCACGTCACAACCACGACGTACCGTCCAGCGGCGGAAACAGGTACCGTTAATGCTCCAAGGGACGGTCCTCCCATTCGGGCAGGCCGGTCCTGATCATGAACACGTGTCAGACTCGGGGCCGTGAGCCCCATCGTTGAGGGGGTCGACCCATGGGGCGCGGCCGGGCCAAGGCCAAGCAGACGAAGGTCGCCCGCGAGCTGAAGTACAACAGCGGCGGGTTCGATGCTAACCGTCTGTCCAACGAGCTGGGCGCATCGCCGTCCACCGCTCCGATCGACCCTGAGCCGATCGAGGAGGTGGAGGACGACGACCCGTACGCGGAGTACGCCGCCCGCTACGCCGACCTCGACGACGAGGACGACAGCGAGCCGGGCACCGGGCCGTCGCAGGCCTCCCGCCGCTCGTAACCGCAGCTTCGCCTGACCGGTCCTGACGCCCCTGGGCGCCGGACCGGTCTTCGGCGTTGCTGTGTTGGTCGCCCCTCGCCTCCGGGGCGCTCCGACCCGGTGCCGACGGTCGGCGCTCCCTCGCTCGTTCCTCGCTCCCTCGCTTCTCCCTTTCGGCACCGGCGCGCCCCTTCGGCTCGGGGCGGATGGGGGCACCGCTACGTGCGAGAGGGCCCCTCCGGTGCTCCGGAGGGGCCCTCTGCGCGTCCGACCGGCCGTCAGGCCGTCGTGAAGCCCTCATAGGCGTTGTACAGGGCCGCACCGGCCTCGTGCTCGTCCGTGCGGTCGACCACGTCGCCGAGCAGCCAGGCCTCGACGCCCCGGTCCTCCAGGATCGACAGCACCACGTCCACCGAGTGCGGCGGGACGACGGCGACCATGCCGACGCCCATGTTGAGCGTCTTCTCGATCTCCAGGGTGGCCACCTTGCCGACCTCGGCGACGGTCCGGAAGACCGGCAGCGGGGTCCAGGTGCCGCGGTCCAGGCGGGCGTGCAGGCCCTCCGGGATCACCCGGGCCAGGTTGGCCGCCAGGCCGCCGCCGGTGACGTGCGAGAAGGCGTGCACCTCGGTGGCCCGGGTGAGCGCCAGGCAGTCCAGCGAGTAGATCCGGGTCGGCTCCAGCAGCTCCTCGCCGAGGGTGCGGCCGAACTCCTCGACCTTGCGGTCCAGCTTCCAGCCGGCCTCGTTCAGCAGCACGTGGCGGACCAGCGAGTAGCCGTTGGAGTGCAGGCCGGAGGCGGCCATCGCGATCACCACGTCGCCGGCCCGGACCCGCTCGGCGCCCAGCAGCGCGTCGGCCTCGACCACGCCGGTGCCGGCGCCCGCGACGTCGTACTCGTCCGGGCCGAGCAGGCCCGGGTGCTCGGCGGTCTCGCCGCCCACCAGGGCGCAGCCGGCCAGCGCGCAGCCCTCGGCGATGCCCTTGACGATCGAGGCGACCCGCTCGGGGACGACCTTGCCGACGCAGATGTAGTCGGTCATGAAGAGCGGCTCGGCGCCGCACACCACGAGGTCGTCCACGACCATGCCGACCAGGTCGTGGCCGATGGTGTCGTGCTTGTCCATGGCGGCCGCGATGGCCACCTTGGTCCCCACGCCGTCGGTGGCCGAGGCCAGCAGCGGCCGCTCGTAGTTCTTGAGGGCGGACACGTCGAAGAGGCCGGCGAAGCCGCCGAGACCGCCGACCACCTCGGGGCGGCTGGCCTTCTTCACCCACTGCTTCATGAGCTCGACGGCGCGGTCGCCCGCCTCGATGTCGACACCGGCGGCGGCGTAGGTGGCGCCGTTCTGGTTGCTGGTCACTGCGTGCGGCCCTTTCGGGTCAGGTGGGGGTGGTTCGGAAACAGCGGTGGGGCCCCGGTTCGCGGGACCCCACCGTGGATTCGCTACGGGCGGCGCAGCGCGTCGGCCGCGCCCGCCCCGCCGAGCAGCGACTGGACGCCGTCCAGGTCGCTGCCGCTGGTCGGCTTGCCGCGGACGGCCGGCTGCTGCTGGCCGCCCTTGATCTCGGCCTCCAGCAGGAGCTTGCCGAGCAGCGCCGGGTCCGGCAGCTCCATCGGGTACTCGCCGTCGAAGCAGGCCCGGCAGAGCCTGTCCTTGGGCTGCTTGGTGGCCTCGATCATGCCGTCGATCGAGATGTACGAGAGCGAGTCGGCGCCGAGCGTGCGGCCGATCTCCTCGATGGTCATGCCGTTGGCGATCAGCTCCGCGCGGGTGGCGAAGTCGATGCCGAAGAAGCAGGGCCACTTCACCGGGGGCGAGGAGATCCGGATGTGCACCTCGGCGGCGCCCGCCTCGCGCAGCATCTTCACCAGCGCGCGCTGGGTGTTGCCGCGGACGATCGAGTCGTCCACCACCACCAGGCGCTTGCCGGCGATGACCTCGCGCAGCGGGTTCAGCTTGAGCCGGATGCCGAGCTGGCGGATCGTCTGGCTGGGCTGGATGAAGGTGCGGCCCACGTAGGCGTTCTTCACCAGGCCGGAGCCGTACGGGATGCCGCTGGCCTCGGCGTAGCCGATCGCGGCGGGGGTGCCGGACTCGGGCGTCGCTATCACCAGGTCGGCCTCGACCGGGGCCTCCACGGCCAGCCGACGGCCCATCTCCACCCGGGAGAGGTGCACGTTGCGGCCGGCGATGGAGGTGTCGGGGCGGGCCAGGTAGACGTACTCGAAGACGCAGCCCTTGGGCTTGGCCTCGGCGAAGCGCGAGGTGCGCATGCCGTTCTCGTCGATGGCGATGAGCTCGCCGGGCTCGACCTCGCGGATGAAGGAGGCGCCGCAGATGTCCAGCGCCGCCGTCTCGGAGGCGACCACCCAGCCGCGCTCCAGCCGGCCGAGCACCAGCGGGCGGATGCCCTGCGGGTCGCGGGCGGCGTAGAGGGTGTGCTCGTCCATGAAGACGAGCGAGAAGGCGCCCTTGACCTTCGGCAGCACGACCTTGGCCGTCTCCTCGATGGAGAGGTCCGGGTGGCCGGCCAGCAGCGCGGTCACCAGGTCGGTGTCGTTGGTCGCGGCGGTCCGGCCGGAGCGCGAGACGTGCTCCTCGCCGGGCAGTTCGGCGACCATGGCCGCCAGTTCGGCGGTGTTCACCAGGTTTCCGTTGTGCCCGAGGGCCAGCGAACCGTGGACGGTCGCCCGGAAGGTCGGCTGGGCGTTCTCCCAGACCGAGGAACCGGTGGTCGAGTAGCGGGCGTGTCCGACGGCGATATGCCCGTGCAACGACCCCAGGGAGGCCTCGTCGAAGACCTGGGAGACGAGTCCCATGTCCTTGAAGACGAGAATCTGGGAGCCATTGCTCACTGCGATGCCCGCGGATTCCTGACCGCGGTGCTGCAGGGCGTAAAGGCCGAAGAACGTGAGCTTGGCGACCTCCTCGCCGGGAGCCCAGACACCGAAGACGCCGCAAGCGTCCTGGGGGCCTTTCTCACCGGGAAGAAGATCGTGGTTGAGTCTTCCGTCACCACGTGGCACGCCTTCGAGTCTAGGGCAGTTGACCAGGGCTTCCGGTACCCGGGAGGTCCGCTCCGGGCGGAGATCGCGGAGTAACGCGCGTAGACAAAACCCCTTACGGAGCCGGGAATTCGGGTGGGGGAATTCCGGCGGGCGGCGGTTGGCCTTGCGGTTCGCGCCCGTTGGGGCTTTCCGTGTGCGCAGCGGTGGTCGCCGGGCGGCTCCGAACGTGAGCCTGCTCACCCGGGGTTCACCCGGAGGTCACGCGGCGGGCAGCAACAGGCCCCAGGCGCCCGGGTGCACCGTCCAGGTCCGGGCCCGGACCGGGCCGACCGGATGGCCGTCCGCCTCGTAGCCGAAGCCGCGCCCGACCACCGAGACGCTGGCCGCCCGCGCCCGCACCAGCGCGCCGGGCGCGCGGACCACCACCTCCAGCACGCCGGCACCGTCCGCGCCGGCGCCGGTGAGGGTCAGCTCGACCAGCCGGACCGGGCGGTGCACGTCGGCCAGCAGCCGGCCGTCCGCCTCGACCCGGACCCGGGGGCTGTGGTCGACCGCGTCGGAGGTGAGTGCGTTCGCCTGCTCGGCCGCAGCCAGTTTCGCCCATAGCGAACGCCAACCACCCGGACGGCCCTCCGAGCGGGGCGCTCCGCCGCCGGTGATCCGCACCCCGCCGAGCGCCACCCCGCCGCCGTCGTCCACCAGCAGGTCGAAGGTGCGGGGCGACCCCGACAGCACCGCCCGCGCGGCCCGCACCGGCTCCTCCGGCACACCCAGTGCGCGGGCCGCCGCCAGCTCCTCCGCGCGGCCGACCGGAACCATGCCCACCGGATCCGCGCCCAGCTCACGCTGGCGGTGCAGGGCCTGGAGCACCCGCTGCAGGGCGAGGTCGGAACCGATCACCACCGGTCGCCGCCGACCCCGGTGCGAAAGCATCCGGTCGAGTTCGGTCGGGTTGTCCGGATAGGCCACCTTGACGTCCGCACCCCCGCAGAGCACGTCCCTCGCGATCCGCACCGACTCCCCGTCGGTCCGCCGGGCCACCGGGTCGAGCAGCAGCAGAAGGGGCTCGGGACCGCCGGTTCCAGGCGTGGACAGGGACGACACGACCGGTCCTTCCTCAGGTAATCTCTCGGTGCAAGAGCCCCTTGCGCCATTGCGCCAGGGGCTTCGTCTATCTCGGGGCAGACTGCGGCCTACGCAGGATGCCCCAACCGGAAGGGGTGTACGCCTGTGCCGGCACTCGTGCTCGTTGGCGCTCAGTGGGGGGACGAGGGCAAGGGGAAGGCCACCGACCTCCTCGGCGGCTCCGTCGACTACGTCGTCCGCTACCAGGGCGGCAACAACGCCGGTCACACGGTGGTCATCGGCGACCAGAAGTACGCCCTGCACCTGCTCCCCTCCGGCATCCTCAGCCCGAACGTGACCCCGGTCATCGGCAACGGCGTCGTCATCGACCCGGGCGTGCTGCTCTCCGAGCTGGCCGGCCTGAACGAGCGCGGCATCGACACCTCGAAGCTGCTGGTCTCGGGCAACGCCCACCTGATCACCCCGTACCACCGGACCATCGACAAGGTCACCGAGCGCTTCCTCGGCAAGCGCCGGATCGGCACCACCGGCCGCGGCATCGGCCCGACCTACGCGGACAAGATCAACCGCGTCGGCATCCGGGTCCAGGACCTGTTCGACGAGTCGATCCTGCGCCAGAAGATCGAGGCGGCGCTGCACGACAAGAACCAGATCCTGGTCAAGCTCTACAACCGCCGCGCCATCCCGGCCGACCTGGTGGTCGAGGAGTACCTGGGCTACGCGGACAAGATCCGGCCCTTCCTCGCCGACACCACCCTCGTCCTGGACGAGGCGCTCAAGGCGAACAAGGTCGTCCTGCTGGAGGGCGGCCAGGGCACCCTGCTCGACGTCGACCACGGCACGTACCCCTTCGTGACCTCGTCGAACCCGACCGCGGGCGGCGCCTGCACCGGCGCCGGCATCGGCCCCACCAAGATCGACCGGGTCATCGGCATCCTCAAGGCCTACACCACCCGCGTCGGCTCCGGCCCGTTCCCGACCGAGCTGCTCGACGAGGACGGCGAGGCGCTGCGCCGGATCGGTGGCGAGCGCGGTGTCACCACCGGCCGCGACCGCCGCTGCGGCTGGTTCGACGCCGTCATCGCGCGCTACGCGACCCGGGTCAACGGCCTCACCGACTTCTTCCTCACCAAGCTCGACGTGCTGACCGGCTGGGAGCAGATCCCGGTCTGCGTCGCGTACGAGATCGACGGCCGGCGGGTCGAGGAACTCCCCTACAACCAGTCGGACTTCCACCACGCCAAGCCGATCTACGAGACGCTGCCGGGCTGGACCGAGGACATCAGCAAGGCGAAGACCTTCGCCGAGCTGCCGAAGAACGCCCAGGCCTACGTGAAGGCGCTGGAGGAGATGTCCGGCGCGCCGATCTCCGCCATCGGCGTCGGCCCGGGCCGGGACGAGACGATCCAGATCAACTCGTTCATCTGAGCCCGTTCCTCCGGAGGGGGCGCCCGGGGAGGGGCGCACAGACGGGGCCGGGGAGGTTTTGCAACAACAATATATAATTTCAGAGAAAAAGTGACAGAATGATATATAGTG
>NZ_JBHYGR010000050.1:16824-62827 GCF_042738155.1 Kitasatospora sp. NPDC059088
GTGGGGGGTGGGTTGGTTGTCTTCTGCTTGGGTGTGGTGCGTGGTTGACCCTCCACCGCCTGTCTGTCTGGGGGGGGGGGGCGGCCCGGCCGGGGGCCCCCCCCGCCCCGGGGGGGCCCTGCGCTTTGCCCTCGACTCATTGCACTAGTACGTAAATCCATTGCATCTAGTGCAGAGGCGCGCTACGTTCGGGGGCATGACCGCGAAGCCGCCCACCGCCATCACCCTCACCGGCCGCCACATCCGCCTGGAGCCGCTGGGGCGCCACCACCTCGCCGACCTGTGGGCCGCCATCGGCTCCGACCCCGAGGTCTGGCGCTGGACCATGGACCTCCCGCCGGCCTCCGAGGAGGAGCTCGGCCGCATCCTGGACCTCCGCATCGCCGGGGCCGAGCGGGGCGACTCGGTCTGGTTCGCCGCCGTCGACCTCGCGGCCGGCACCGCCGTCGGCATCACCGGCTACCACGACATCAACCCCACGGACGAGTCCGTCGAGATCGGCGGCACCCTGTACGCCCGCTCCGTCTGGCGCACCGCGGTCAACAGCGAGGCCAAGCTGCTGCTGCTCACCCACGCCTTCGAGGACCTCGGCACCGGCCGCGTCTACTGGAAGACCGACGCCCTCAACGAGCGCTCCCGCAACGCCATCCTGCGCCTCGGCGCCCGGTTCGAGGGCGTCCTGCGCCGCCACCGCCTCCGCCCCACCGGCACCTGGCGCGACAGCGCCTACTTCTCGATGCTCGCCGACGAGTGGCCCCCCGCCAAGGCCCGCCTGACCGCCCGCCTCGCCCGCGGCTGACGGCGGGCCCCGGGCCGGGGCTATTCGTGCTCGGCGCGGGTGGAATGACGGGGGATCAACTCCCGTTTTGTCGAGCGGAGTTCCCGGGGCTGCATGTTGACCAGCCAGACCAGCCAGCCGACGAAAAGGACGGCGAGGAGGAGGGCGGACAATCCGGCGACCAGAAGGGCATTCACCGGGGTACGGAAATGCGCTGGGGGAGGTGGGGGCGGTGGGGGCGCGGGTGCGGGGGGCCGGGAGGGGGAGGAAGGGGCACGGCTGTCTCCGGTCGGTGATGCCGAACGCCCTGACCGTGCATCTGGGTGTATTTACGGCTGATTGGCAGGGCCGATAGGCGACTTGGCGACTGTTTAGGGGACAACAAGTCAGCGAGTGACACGGACGACCATAGGGTCAGGGTGCCAGAGTTGCTACCGAGGGACTGGACGTTCACTCCATCGTGGGGTATCCCCCAATTCGCTAGCTAGGGCCCGGTGTGCACGTCACACTTCACCGGAAGCATCGACCGAAGCCGCGATCCGGAGAAGAGAGTCATGCCACCCCGCTTGTCGCCGACCGTCCGCCAGCAGCGCCTGGGGATCGAGCTGCGCAAGATGCGCGAACGCGTGGGCGTGACGCCCAAGAGCCTGGCCGCCACGATCGGCACCGACCTGCCCAAGATCTCCCAGATGGAGAACGGGAAGTCGGGCATCAGCGCCGAACGGCTCCGGACCTGGGCGCGCACCTGCGGCTGCCCCGACGGCCCGTACCTGGACGCGCTGCTCGCCATGACCCAGGACCGCCGCAAGTACTGGTGGGACGGCTACCGGGGCCGGATGCCCGGCGGGATCATCGACATCGCCGAGATGGAGCACCACGCCGCGTCGCTCTCCATCCTCAACAGCACCTTCATCCCCGGGCTGCTGCAGACCCCGGACTACGCGGCCGCGGTGTTCGAGCGGCTCCCCGCCCAGCACCGCCAGGAGGCGCAGGTCCGGAAGGAATTCCGGATTCGGCGCCAGCAGATCTTCGTCGACCGCCCGAAGCCGTACAGCGCGATCCTGCACGAATCCGCGCTGCGGATGCAGTTCGGCGGCCCCGCCGTGCTGCGCGACCAGTTGCACAGCCTGCTGCTGAATTCCGAGCGGCCCGGACTGGAGATCCGGGTGATCCCGTTCAGTGTGCCCACGTACACCGGCTCCTCGGAGAGCCCGTATCTCGCGCGCGGGCCCGTCCCGGAGCTGGACACCGTCCAGATCGAGCTCGTGCACGGGCCGAAGTTCGTGCACTCCGAAGCGGAATTGTCGTCCTACCGACGGATCAAGGAGAAGACCGCGGCGATCGCGCTGGGGGCGGCGGAGTCCCGGGAGTTCATCCGGGCCTTACTGAAAGACTTCTCATGAGTACGTGGCGCAAGGCGTCGGCCAGCGGCGAGAGCACCGACTGCGTGGAGGTCAGAACCTACGCCGGGCAGGTGGAGATCCGCGAGTCGGACCTGCCCGAGGTGGTCGTGCGGACCACGCCGCGCAAGTGGGCGGCGTTCGTCCGCGGGGTCAAGGCCGGGGAGTTCGACCGGTACGCCGACTTCACCCGTCCGTGAGGCCGCGCTGCCCCCGTCGCGAGCCGGTCGGCGGAGCGGCCGACGGTAGGCTTGGCAGCCCACAGTGGACCCCTGCGCCTGGCACCGCACTCCGGGTGGGGTGCGCGTGCGGGAGAAATCGGAGCATCCGAGGATGGCTCGGCACCTGATCACCAGCGCCCTTCCGTACATCAACGGGATCAAGCACCTGGGCAACCTGGTCGGGTCGATGCTCCCGGCGGACGTCCACGCCCGCTACCTGCGCCAACGCGGCCACGAGGTGCTGTACATCTGCGCCACCGACGAGCACGGCACGCCCGCCGAACTGGCGGCGCAGGAGGCCGGGTTGCCGGTCGCCGAGTTCTGCGCCCGGGCGCACGACGCCCAGCGGGCGGTGTACGACGGCTTCGGGCTGTCCTTCGACCACTTCGGCCGCAGCTCCTCGCCGCAGAACCGGGAGATCACCCAGGAGATCGCCCGCGAGCTCCAGCGCAACGGCTTCGTCGAGGAGCGCGCGGTCCGCCAGGTGTACTCCAACGCCGACGGCCGCTTCCTGCCGGACCGCTACATCGTCGGCACCTGCCCGCACTGCGGCTACGACAAGGCGCGCGGCGACCAGTGCGAGAACTGCACCCGGGTGCTGGACCCGACCGACCTGCTGGAGCCGCGCTCGGCGATCAGCGGCAGCGCCGACCTCGAAGTCCGGGAGACCAGGCACCTGTTCCTGCTCCAGTCGAAGCTGACCCAGGAGGTCGAGGCCTGGATCGCCGCGCACGGCGACGACTGGCCGGTGCTGGCCTCCTCGATCGCCCGCAAGTGGCTGACCGAGGGCCTCCAGGACCGCTCGATCACCCGCGACCTGGAGTGGGGCGTCCCGGTGCCGGCCGACGTGTGGCCCGAACTGGCCGCCGAGGGCAAGGTGTTCTACGTCTGGTTCGACGCCCCGATCGAGTACATCGGCGCCACCAAGGAGTGGGCGGACGCCGCCCCGGCCGGGCAGCCGCGGGACTGGAGGTCCTGGTGGTACGAGGCCGACGACACCGTCCGCTACACCGAGTTCATGGCCAAGGACAACGTCCCGTTCCACACCGTGATGTTCCCGGCGACGATCCTCGGCTCGCGCCGCCCGTGGAAGAAGGTCGACTACGTCAAGGCCTTCAACTGGCTGACGTACTACGGCGGGAAGTTCTCCACCAGCCAGAAGCGCGGCATCTTCACCGACGTCGCGCTGGAGCTGCTGCCCGCCGACTACTGGCGCTACTTCCTGATGGCGCACGCCCCCGAGTCGGACGACTCCAGCTTCACCTGGGACCTCTTCGCCTCGGTGGTCAACAAGGACCTCGCCGACACCCTCGGCAACTTCGTGAACCGGGTGCTCTCGTTCAGCCGCAAGCGCTTCGGCGACGAAGTCCCGGCCGGGGCCGCGCCGGGCGGGGCCGAGGAGCGGCTCGGCGAGCAGACCGCCGGCCTGCTGGCCGAGTACGAGGCCCAGCTGGAGGCGCTCAACTTCCGCAAGGCGGCGCAGGCGCTGCGCGCGCTGTGGAGCGCCGGGAACGCCTACCTGGACGAGAAGGCGCCCTGGCTCCAGGTGAAGACCGACCCGGAGGCGGCGGCGCTGACCCTGCGGACGGCGATGAACCTGATCCACCTGTACGCGGTGGTGTCCGAGCCGTTCGTCCCGACCGCGGCGGCCGCGATGCGCGGCGCCTTCGCGCTGCCCGGGGACACCCGGACCTGGATCGACGGGGACGCGGCCCGGGCGCTGGACCTCGTCCCGGCCGGGACGCCGTTCACCGTGCCGCCGGTGCTGTTCGCGAAGGTCACCGACGAGGACCTGGCGGCCTGGGCGGCGCGCTTCGGCGGCGCGCAGGCCTGAGCACGCCACGAGGGCCCCGACCGCGGTCACGGCGGTCGGGGCCCTCGTCGGTGGTGCCGGGCCCTTCGTGGGGGGGCGGGCCCGGGGTCGGCGGGCCCGGTGGGGCGGGCCCGGGGTGGGGCTACCAGCGGGTGGTCTCCGCGAAGAAGCCGGGGATCTCGGTCGCCCGGCCGGCCGCCACCGCCTCGTCGTGCACCAGCGCGCCGACCGCCAGGTCGAGCACGCCGAGGCCGAAGGGCGAGAAGACCACCGGGCGGTCGGTGCCGACGGCGACCTCGCCCTCGATCACCTGGGCCAGCGTGCCGGTGACGAACTCCCGGTTGCCGTAGAGCTGTTCGGCCAGGTGCGGAGAGGTGTTCGCCTTCATGCAGTGCTCCACGTCGTCGAGCACGTTGTACGCGCCGCCGATGATCTCCGGCGCGAGGTCGCGCAGCGAGATGTTGAGCACCAGCTGCCCGGGGGCGAAGGTCTCCGGGTCGAGGATGTACGGCTCGCCCGCGGTGGTGGCCAGCACCACCACGTCGGCGCCCTTGAGCGCCTCGTGCAGGTCCTCCACCACCTGGGCCGGGTAGCCGAGTTCGGCGTCGGCGTGGTCGACCAGCGCCCGGGCGTACTCGGCCTTGCGGTCGTGCACCACCAGCTCGTCGATCTCCCACTGCTGGGCGCCGAAGAACTCCAGGATGTTGCGGGCGATGATGCCGGCGCCGACCACCGCCAGCCGGCCCGCCGTACGGCCGCCGCTGAGCACCTCGGCGGCGAGCACGGCGGAGGCCGCGGTGCGGGCCGCGCTGATCTGCGAGGCCTCCAGGACGGCGAACGGGTAGCCGGTCTCGTAGTCGTTCAGCAGCAGGGCGGCCGAGGCGCGCGGGAAGCCCCGCTCGACGTTGGCCGGGAAGCTGCTGATCCACTTGATCCCGGCCAGTCCGACGCCGCCGCCGAGGTAGGCCGGCAGGGCGATGATCCGGGCGTCCGGCTTGGCCGGGAACCGCAGGAAGTAGCTGTCGGGGTTCACGGACTCGCCGGCGCCGTGGGTCAGGTAGGTCTCCCGGACCTCCTGGACGATCCTCGGGCGGGCTCCCGCGATGAGCTCGCGGGCGGTGGTGCCGTCGATGACTCTGAACTCGAACACGGTGGTGGCTCCAGTCGGGTCCGCCCGGTGCGGGCGGGGGTCGGGCGGTGCTGAGGGGCGGGCGGGGCCGGGTCAGCCGACGTAGGCGGTGCCGGCCGGCTCGTGCTGGCCGGCGGCGTGGTGCGCCCCGGCGGCGTGCGCGGCGCGGGTGGTGCGGCCGCCGCCCAGCCAGCGCGGCAGGTACCAGTTGGCGTCGCCGAGCAGGGCCATCACCGCGGGCAGCAGCACCGCGCGGACCAGGGTGGCGTCCAGCAGGACCGCGACCGCCAGGCCGATGCCGAGCTGCTTGAAGTCCTGCATGCCCAGGGTGCCGAAGACCGCGAACACCGCGACCATGATCAGACCGGCGCTGGTGACCACCCCGGCGGTGTTGCGGATGCCGAGGCCGACCGCCTCCCGGCTGGACCTGCCCGAGAGGTAGGCCTCGCGGATCCGGGAGACCACGAACACGTGGTAGTCCATCGAGAGGCCGAAGAGCACCACGAAGACGAACAGCGGCATCCAGGACTCGATCGCCCCCGGCGCCTTGGTGCCCACCAGCGAGGCGCCCCAGCCGTGCTGGAACACCGCGGTCATCACGCCGTACGCGGCCGCCACCGAGAGCAGGTTGAGCAGGATCGAGGTGATCGAGATGGTCAGCGAGCGGAAGGAGACCAGCATCAGCAGGAAGGTGACGCCCATGACGAAGGCGAACACCGGGACGATGCTGCGGTCCAGCTGGTTGTTGTAGTCGACCGAGAAGGCGAGGTCGCCGGCGACCAGCGCGGTGGTGCCCGGAACGGTCTTGAGGGTCTGCGGGACGATCTGCCCGCGCAGCGCCGACAGGGCCGCCTTGGAGGTGGCGTCGGTGCCGTTGCCCGCCAGCGGAACGCTGATCTGGGCGATGTTCTTGTCCTTCCAGTACCGCACGTCGATCTGGTTGCCGGTCTTCCCGGAGGCCAGGGCGGCCTGCTTGAAGTCCTCGATGCTCTTGGCGACCTGCGGCGAGTCGATGGAGTCGGCCTTGACCACCACGGTGGCGGGCGAGGGCGACCCCGGGAACTCGCGGTCGATCCGCTGCGAGACCGAGACCAGCGGGTTGTCGGAGGGCAGCAGCTTGTCCATGCCGAGCTTCTCGGTCTTCATGCCGAGCGCCGGCAGGGCCAGCACCAGCAGCACGGCGGCGGACAGCAGGGCGAAGATCCCCGGGCGGGCCAGCACGCCGCGCAGCAGCGCGTTGGCGGGCTTCGGGCTCGCCGCGGCGGTCTGACGGCGCTTGCTGATCCACGGGATCCGGCCGGCCGCGACCTTGTCGCCGAGCATCGACATCAGGGCCGGCAGCACGGTCATCGAACCGACCACCGCGACCGCGACGACCTCGATGGTGGCCATCGCGAAGCCCTCGAAGACGGTCAGCCCGGAGAGGAACATGCCGGCCATCGCGACCATCACGGTGAGGCCGGAGACCATCACCGAGTGGCCCGAGGTGTGGGCGGCGATCCGCAGCGCGGTCGCCTTGTCCCGGCCGGCCGCCCGCTCCTCGCGCTCGCGGCGCAGGTAGAACAGGCAGTAGTCGACGCCGACGGCGAGGCCCATCAGGAACATCACCGAGTTGGTCATGCCGTCCACCGGCACCGCCTGGCTGCTCAGCGCGAGCAGCCCGAGCGCGCCGATGCAGGCGGTGACCGCCAGGGCCACCGGCAGCACGGCCGCCACGAAGGCGCCGAAGACCACCAGCAGGATGCCCAACGCGACCGGCAGGGCGGTCAGTTCGGCGCGGGTGAAGTCGTCGCCGAGGCTGTCGTTGATGCCCTTGAGGGCGGTCGCGCCGCCGAACTCGCCGAGGGTCACCTGGGGGTGGGCCTTGGCGGTGTCCTGGACGGCGGTGATCACCGGGTCGATCCGGTCGGCCGCGGTGTCCGGGTCGCCGGTGACGGCGAACATGATCAGCGCCGAGTGCTTGTCGGCCGAGAAGGCCTGGGTGGTGTACGGGTCCCGCAGGTTCTCCGCGAGACCGGTCTTGTTGACCGCGTCGGCGGTGGCCTGGACGGCGCCGCGGAACTCCGCGGAGTCCGCGGTCAGCGCGTCGCTGTGGACCAGGATCAGCTCGTTGACCGGGTCGTTGATCCCGGCGTCCTTGAGGATCTGGGCGGCCTTGCCGGACTCCCCGGTCCCGTAGTCGGCCTGGGTCAGGCTCTTCTGCCCGACCATGCCACCGAGCACGGTGACCAGGATGACCAGGATGATCCAGCCGAAGACGGCTGTCTTGCGGTGCTGGGCACTCCACTCGCCCAGCCGGGCCGCGAAATTGCTTTGACGTGCCATTACCTCTCCTGCGATCGGCGGCAATGATCAAGCCGCGGTGGCGACAGACGGGTTGGATGTGTCCTGACCGGCTCGAGGGTGACCGGCGGAATAACCATGACCGTAGGCCCTCGCGAACGGCTTTGGAGCCCCTGGGAGTTGCAGCATCCTGCGGTGGCAAGCTGCTGCCAGCGGAGGCGGGCCGGAGCCCCTTACCGGCCTCGTTTCCCCGGTGCTACGGTCGGTCCCCGTTGAGGGACAACCATTCGAGCGGACCACATTCGAGTGACGCCGGGCCGATGATTCGGGAAAGTCGGCCGGCCGCCCCGAGCGACCGACCGGTCGTCGAGTGCGCGAGTACCCGACCGGGCCCGCGGGCCGACCCGAACGATTCCACCGAATTTCACGATTCCGCGCCGGAATGTGCTCCGGCGTCTGCTTTCCGAACGATCCACAGACCTCCGTGGAAGGGGGAATGAATGATGGACACCGCAATCAGGGCGACCGGACTCGGCAAGAGATACGGCGATCACCACGCGCTCAAGGGCGTGGACCTCGAGGTCGCGGCCGGCACCGTGCTCGGCCTGCTGGGCCCCAACGGCGCCGGCAAGACCACCACCGTCCGACTGCTCGCGACCCTGCTCGAACCGGACCAGGGGCGGGCCGAGGTGGCCGGCTTCGACGTCGTGCGCCAGCAGCGCCAGGTGCGCCGGCGGATCGGCCTGGCCGGTCAGTACGCCGCCGTCGACGGGCTGCTCACCGGTCGCGAGAACCTCGAACTCCTGGGCCGGCTCCTGCACCTGGGGCGCAAGGGCGCCCGGGAGCGGGCGGCCGAGCTGCTCGCCCGGTTCGAGCTGGAGGACGCCGCCGAGAAGCCGGCCCAGACCTACTCCGGCGGCATGCGCCGCCGGCTGGACCTGGCCGCCGCGCTGATCGGCCGGCCCGAGGTGCTGTTCCTGGACGAGCCGACCACCGGGCTGGACCCGGCGAGCCGGCTGGTGCTCTGGGAGATGGTCCGCGAACAGGTCGCCCAGGGGGTGACCGTGCTGCTCACCACCCAGTACCTGGAGGAGGCCGACTTCCTGGCCGACCGGATCCTGGTCATCGACACCGGCACGGTGATCGCCGAGGGCACCCCGGACGAGCTCAAGCGCAAGGTCGGCGAGGAGTGGCTGGAGGTGGGCGTCGGCACCGACGCGGCCATCGCCCAGGCCCTGGCCGTGCTCGCCCCGGTGGCCGCCGCCCAACCCGAGGTGGACCGCACCGGGCGCCGGATCACCGTCCAACTGGCCGACGGCATCGGCACCATCGCCGCCGCCGCGGTCGCCCTGGAGACGGCCCGGGTGCCGGTGACGGACTTCGCGCTGCGCCGTCCCTCGCTGGACGACGTGTTCTTCCACCTGACCGGGCGAGGCACCCAGATCGGCCGGGCCCCCGAGGAGGGCGCACCCGCGCTCGCACCGGGCGCACCGCAGCCGCGGACCGGGCAGGGCGACCGGCCCGGGCAGGGCGAAGTGGCCGAGCAGGGCGAACGGGAACCGGTGGCGGCCGCCGCCGGACGGACGGGAGACGAGCAGTGAGCGACATCGGCGCCTCGGCCGGCCTCGGCACGGCCATCGGAGACACCGCCGCGCTGATCGGCCGCCACCTGCGGCACCTGCGGCGCACCCCGGAGAAGATCATCGCGATCACCCTGACCCCGGTGACCATGGTGGTCGTGCTCGGCTACCTGTTCGCCAGCGTGGTGACCGTGACCGGCTCCGGCGAGTACCACGACTACGTGATGGCCGGGGTGTTCGCCCAGGTCGGCCTGACCTGCGTCGGCGTCGCCGCGCTGGGCGTGGCCACCGACCTGCGCACCGGGCTGATCGACCGCTTCCGCTCGCTGCCGATGGGCCGCTCCGCCGTGCTGGTCAGCCACACCGCGGCCGACCTGCTGACCGCCGCGGCCGCCACCTTCGCCGTCACCCTGGCCGGCCTGGGCGTCGGCTGGCGGATCCACAAGGACGTCGGCTCGGCGGCCCTGGGCTTCGTCCTGGTGCTGGCCTTCGCCTACGCGATGCTCTGGCTGGGCGCGCTGGTCGGCATGCTGATGCGCAACGCCGAGGCGATCAACGGCATCTCGGCGCTGTTCCTGGTCGTGCTGTCGTTCCTGTCCAACTCGTTCATGCCGCTGTCCGGGCTGCCCGCCTGGCTGCGCGCGGTGGCCGAGTGGAACCCGGTCAGCCTGGTGGCCGCGGCCTGCCGGGAGCTGTGGGGCAACGCCCCGTCGGTGGTCGGCAGCAGCCTGCCGGACCGGCACCCGGTGCTGCTCGCGGTGATCGTGGTGGCGGCCCTGATCGCGGTGCTGATCCCGGTCAACCTGCGGGTCTACCGCACCGCGGTGACGCGTTGACGCACCACCCGGCCGGCCGGTTCGGACGGGACGGCAGTCGTCCCGTGCGAACCGGCCGGCCGCGTCCGCGCGCCGCCGGGCAGCTGCCCTCAGTCGCCCTCGCGCGGCGGCGCGCCGCCCTGGAGCAGGCCGCGCTCGCCGGCGATCACCCCGGCCTGGAAGCGGCTGCGGCCGCCGAGCCAGGCCATCAGTTCCGCGGTGATCCGGCGCGAGGTGCGCACCGAGACGCCGAGCTTGCGGGCCACCACCTCGTCGGTGTGGCCCTGGGCGAGCAGGCTGAGCACGGCCATCGCCTGCGGGTTGAGGCCCTCGGCCCCCTTGGCCGGGGCCTTCCCGTACGGGGCGGCGTTCTCCCAGACGTACTCGAACAGCGCGCAGAGCGCGGAGACCAGTCCCGGACCGGACAGCACCAGGGCCCCCACGCTGGTGTCGTCCGGATCGGTCGGGACGACCGCGACCTTCCGGTCGAAGATCACCAGGCGCATCGGCAGCGACGGCGCTATCCGCACCCGGGCGCCCCGCTCGGTGAGCCACTCCAGGTGGGCGATGGTGCCGCCGTCGTTGGCGGCGCTCTCCAGGTAGATGCTGCGCATCTGCACGCCCCGGTCGAAGACCTCCTGGTCGGCGACCTGGCCGGCTCTTCGGGCGGCCGGCGACTGTCCGCCGCCGGTCGCGAAGCCCATGATCTCGCTGGCGCAGGAGTGCGAGAGCTCCTCCAGTCGGAGCCGGATCTGGTCGACGCCCTCCAACTGCTCGACGCCCAGGCCCCGTTCGCCCTTGCGGCTCTCGGCGTACTGGGCGACCAGCTTGGCCGCCTCCAGCCGGCTGTGCGCTATCTGGCGCTGCCGCTCGGCGAGTTCGACCTCCTGGCGGCCGATCAGCATGGCCAGGCTGACCTCGGGGTTGACCAGGAGGAGGTGTCCGGGCTCCAGCTCGGAGTGCCTGATCAGGGTGAGCCGGGCCAGTCCGTCCAGGGCGTCCCGGACCCGCTGTTCGGGCCAGTCGAGGTCCTGTGCCACTCCTGGGATTCCGAGTTCAGGCCTGGCCAGCACCGTCCGGTACACGGCCTCGGCGTCGGGATCCAGTCCTAACACTGACAGCACCGCCTGCCCCCCCGATATTGCGAACCTGATGACGCCACGTCATTGCCGGATCTCGGGGGCATGCTACGACACCCTGCCCACAACCACCCACCGTTCGGGCCCAGGCCCTTTCCTGCGGACTTCGAGCGGGTCCACCCACGAGAGGATTTGACATGTATATCACTGTCGGACGTCTGGTTCGGGGTATCGTCGAACCGGAACAGGTCACGCCCGACAAACTCGTCGAACTGCTCCGGAACGCCGCCGAGCCGGCCGACGGACTGGAGCACGTTTACGTCGAGATCGACCCCCTCGGTGCCGATCTGGTCTTCTTTCTCGGCCCTCCGAAATCCGGAGAGTCGGATTCCGCCGCTCACCGGATCACCCGCCGTTGCCTGCGGGACGCGCCTGAACTGCGCGGATGGCGGCTGGCGACCGAATTCAGCGACGACCGGCTGCCGTTGTTGGAGGAGTGACCCGCGGGGCGGGCGCTCTGCAGGGTGCTGCCAGGGCAGGACCCTGACATGGAGAACTGTGGCACGGAACGTGTGTGCGAGACAGACTTGGTCATGCCGAAGGGGGCCGGAACCCCCTCCCGCAGGATTCGAGAGCCGGTCCCGCGCGGTCATTCACCGCGGGAATTGAACCAGGCACAGCACTCATCCGTTTCGTCTGTCTCGCCGCCGCCGATTTAACGGCCCGCGGCTCCATTGCCACCGGGGGTTCACCATGAGCAGCATCACCATTGTCGCCGCCCGCACCGCCGCCGCCCTCGGCCTGCTGGTCGCCGGCGCCGCCCTCACCGCGCCGGTCGCCGGCGCCGCCACCTCGGTGGCCGCCCCGGTCGCCAAGGGCGCCGGCTCCGTGCACGGCGACGACATCATCTGGGACGGCCCGGCCGCCAAGGCCGCCCCGGTCCACGTGACCACCGCCTCCGCCTCCGTGCACGGCGACGACATCATCTGGGACTCCCCGGTCGCCCACGCCCCGGTCGCCAAGGGCACCGGCTCCGTGCACGGCGACGACATCATCTGGGACTGACCTCCCGGCGGTCCGGCACGGGGACCGGGCCCAGCAGCACACCCATCCGCCCACGCCGTTCCCGCCGCCGCCGATTCCACGGCCCGCGGCTCCATCGCCACCGGGGGTTCACCATGACCAGCACCACCGCCACCACCGCCCGCACCGCCACCGGCCCGGCCGGCCCGGGCACCGGCTCCGCGCACGGCGACGACATCATCTGGGACTGACGTCCCGTCACTCTCCTGACACCGAAGGGGAACGGGCGATGCCCATCATCAGAACGCCGCAGGAGTTCAACGAGGACGAACTCTTCGTCGACCTCCGGGCGATGTTCGACTACCCGCTGTACCTCAAGTGCGAGGGCTTCAACTTCGCCGGCTCCGTCAAGCTCAAGGCGGCCCTCAGCATGGTCGACGCGGCCGAACGGGACGGCCGGCTGAACCGGGACTCCGTCCTGGTGGAGTCCTCCTCGGGGAACCTGGGGATGGCGCTGAGCATGATCGCCTCCGTCCGGGGCTACCAGTTCATCTGCGTCGTCGACCCACGGACGAACCTGTCCACCCGTCAGCTCATCGAAACACTCGGCGGCAAAGTCCACATGATCACCGAGCCGTCGCCGGAGACCGGCTTCCTCGGTGCCCGACTGGACTTCGTCCGCGAGCTGTGCGCCTCCTCGCCGCGGTACGTCTGGCTCAACCAGCACGCCAACCCGGACAACTGGCGCGCCCACTACCGCACCACCGCGCCCTCGATCCACCGCCAGTTCCCGGACCTGGACCTGCTGTTCATCGGCGCCGGGACCACCGGCACGCTGATGGGCTGCGCCCGCTACTTCAAGGAGCACCGGCCGGACACCCGGATCGTCGCGGTGGACAGCGTCGGCTCGGTCACCTTCGGCGGCGAGCCCGGCCCGCGGATGCTCCCCGGCCTGGGCGCCGGCGTCCGGCCGGCCCTGCTGGACGAGAGCTTCGTCGACGACGTGGTGCACGTGCCCGAACTGGACACCGTCCGCACCTGCCACCGACTGGCCCGCGGCGGCTTCCTGTTCGGCGGCTCCACCGGGACGGTGGTCAGCGGAGCGGCCGCCTGGCTGGCGGAGCACCGCCTCGGCCAGGACGTGGTCGCCGTCGCCGTCTCGCCGGACCTGGGCGACCGATACCTCGACACCATTTACCAGAGCGCCTGGGTGCGCGACATCTACGGGGCCGACGCGCTTGACGCCGTCGACCGCCTCACGCCGCCCAACGCCATTGCCACGGGGGTAAGATGACGATGCGTCATGCCGCGCCATTTTCCGATTTTCCTGAACCGGGGCGGCCCGGAGAACTGCCGCTGTCCGACGCCCAGCGCGAGATGTGGTTCGCCCAGCAGCTCGACCCGGGCAACCCGGTGTTCACCATGGCGGACCTCCTGGAGCTGACCGGCCCGCTGGACCACGAGCGGCTGCGGGCCGCCTGGCAGCGCGTGCTGAACCGCACCGAGTGCCTGCGGGTGCGCTTCGCCGAGCGCGACGGCCTGCCGGTGCAGATCGTCGAACCGCCCCGGGAGCGCCCCCTCCCGGTGCTCGACCTGACCGGCGAGGCCGACCCGCTCGCGGCTGCCGAAACGTTTCTGGAGTCCGAGGGACACCGTCCGTCCACCCTCGGCCCCGACGCCTTCGCCGCCACCCTCGTCCTGATCGGCCCCGAACTGGCCTGGCTGTACGTCCGGGCCAACCACATCCTGGTCGACGGGTTCAGCCGCGCCCTGGTCTACCGCCGCCTCGCCGCCGAGTACGACCTGCCCGACGCCGAACCCGCCCTCGACCCGACCCTCGCCGAACTGCTCGCCGAGGAGCGCGACTACCTCGCCTCCCCCGCCCACCAGCGCGACCGCGCCTACTGGACCGAGCGGCTGGCCGACGGCATCGAACCCACCGTGCTCTCCGGCCACCTCGGCTCGCCCGCCCGCGACACCCTGCGCAGCACCGGCCTGATCCCCGCCGCCACCGTCACCAGGCTGCAGGACACCGCCTGGGCCGAGCGGGTCACCTGGCAGACCCTGCTGATCGGCGCCACCGCTGGCTGCCTCGCCCAACTCTGCGGCACCGACCGGGTCGTGCTCACCCTCCCGGTCGCCGCCCGCACCACCCCGCTCGCCCAGTCCGTCCCCGGCATGCGCGCCAACTTCCTGCCGCTGCCGCTCACCGCCCACCCCGCGCTCGGCCGCGACGGCCTGCTCACCCAGGTCGCCACGGCTCTGCGCGGCACGCTGCGCCACCAGCGCCACCGGCACGACGCGATCCGCCGCGAGCTCGGACTCACCGGCGACGCCGGCCGCACCTTCGGCCCCACCGTCAACGTGCTGCAGACCGGTGGCGAGTTCGCCCTCGGCGACTGCCGCGCCCTGGTCCGCAACCTGTCCACCGGCCCCGTCCCGGACCTCCAGATCCTGTTCCTGGACAGCGGCGAGGACGGCTGCGAGCTGCGCGTCGACGGTGACGCCGACCGCTACCCCCAGGAGCGCCTCGACCTCTTCCGGGACGCCCTGCTCGGGTACCTGGAGGCGTTCGCCACCGTCTCCACCGCGCTGCCGGTCGGCCGGATCACCGCGCTGCCCGCCGCCGAGCGCGAGCGCGTCCTGGTCGAGTGGAACAGCTACCGGCAGCAGCCCGAGGTGTTCACCGACGTGCTGCCCCGGATCCGCGCCCTCGCCCAGGCCCGTCCCGGCGCCGTCGCCGTCCAGGACGACGCCGGCCGGCTCGACTACGCCGAGCTGGTCGCCCGGGCCAGCGCCCTCTCCCGCCGGCTGCTCGCCGCCGGGGCCGGACCGGACCGGCTGGTGGCGATCGCCGCCGCCCCCGGCACCGGCTTCGTCACCGCCGTCCTCGGCGTGCTCGGCGCCGGCGCGGCCTGGCTCCCGCTGGACGTCCAGGCCCCGGCCGCCCGAGGCGCGGCGCTGGTCGAGGCCGCGGGCGCCACCGTCCTGCTGCACGGCGAGGACCAGCGGCCGTACGCCGACACCCTGCTCGGCGCCCTGCCGCAGCGCCCCGCCGTCCTCGCCCTCGACGACGCCCGGGACGCGGACCTGCTGGCACCCGCCGGCGGCCCCGCCGAACTGGCCTACGTCATCTACACCTCGGGCTCCACCGGCCGCCCCAAGGGCGCCATGGTGCACCGCGACGGCATGGTCAACCACCTGCTCGCCAAGCACGCCGACCTGGAGCTGTCCGAGGCCGACACCGTGGTGCACAACGCCCCGGTCACCTTCGACATCTCGGTCTGGCAGATGCTCAGCCCGCTGGTCGCCGGCGGCCGGCTGCGGGTGGTCTCCCGCGAGCTCGCCGCCGACCCCGGCGCCCTGTTCGCGCTCGCCGACGCCGAGGGCGTCACCGTCCTGGAGGTCGTCCCCTCCCTGCTGCGCGCCGCCCTGGACTCCTGGGAGGCCGGCGCCCCGCTGCCCGCGCTGTCCGCGCTGCGCCGGCTGGTGGTCACCGGCGAGGCGATGCCCGCCGACCTGGCCCGCCGCTGGTTCGCGCTGCGTCCCGGCATCCCGCTGGTCAACGCCTTCGGGCCGACCGAGTGCTCGGACGACGTCACCCACGCCCTGATCGGCTCCCCCGCGGAGCTGGACTCGGTGCGCGCCCCGATCGGCCGCCCGGTCCGCGACACCCGGCTCTACGTGCTCGGCGACTCGCTCCAGCCCGTCCCGGCCGGCCAGCCCGGCGAACTGTACGTGGGCGGGCGCGGCGTCGGCCGCGGCTACCTGAACGACCCCCGGCGCACCGCCGGGGCCTTCGTCGCCGACCCGTACGCGGCCGCGCCCGGCTCCCGGATGTACCGCACCGGCGACCGGGTGGTGCACCGCGGCGACGGCCAGCTGGAGTTCCTGGAGCGGGTCGACCACCAGGTCAAGATCCGCGGCCACCGGATCGAGCCCGGCGAGGTCGAGGCCGCGCTGCGCGCCGTCCCCGGCGTCGCCGACGCGGTGGTCACCGTCGCCCGCGACCCCTCCGGCGGCACCCGGCTGGTCGCCCACCTGACCGGCGGCGCCGACCCGGCCGCCGTCCGCACCGAACTCGCCCGGGTGCTGCCCGACTACATGGTCCCGGCGGCGCTGGTGCCGCTGGCGGCGCTGCCGCTGACCCCCAACGGCAAGGTGGACCGCAAGGCCCTGCCCGTCCCGGACTTCGGGGCGCTGCGCGGCGAGCGGCGGGCACCGGCCACCGAGCGCGAGGCGCTGCTGTGCGCGCTGTTCGCCGAGGTGCTGGAGCTGGACGGGGTCGGCGCCGACGAGGACTTCTTCGCGCTCGGCGGGCACTCGCTGCTGGCCGGCCGGGTGGTCACCGGGCTGCGTGCCCGGCTCGGCGTCGAACTGCCGATCCGCACCCTGTTCGAGGCGCCCACCCCGGCCGCCCTGGCCCTCGCCCTGGACGGCGCCGCGCCGGCCCGGGAGGAGCTCACCGCCGGCCCCCGGCCGGAGCGGATCCCGCTCTCCCCCGGGCAGCAACGGCTCTGGTTCCTCAGCCAGTTGGACGCGGCCGGCGCCACCTACCACCTGTCCCACGCGGTCCGGCTGACCGGCCCGCTGGAGCGGGCGGCGCTCGCCGAGGCCCTGGCCGACGTGGTCGCCCGGCACGAGAGCCTGCGCACCGTCTTCCCCGCCGAGGACGGACGCCCGCACCAGCTGGTGCTGCCGGTCGGCGAGGCCTGCCCCGAGCTGCCCGTGGTGCCGTTCACCGGCCGCCCGGCCGAGGAGCTGGACGCCGAACTGGCCGCCCGGGCCGGCGCGCCCTTCGACCTGGCCGTCGAACCGCCGCTGCGCGCGGTGCTGTTCGAGACCGGCGTCCAGGAGCACGTGCTGCTGCTGGTGCAGCACCACATCGCGGCCGACGGCTGGTCGGTGCGCCCGCTGGTCGAGGGCCTGCAGACCGCCTACCGCGCCCGGCTGGCCGGGCGTACCCCGGCCTGGGCCGAACTGCCCGTCCAGTACGCGGACTACACCCTCTGGCAGCGCCGCCTGCTCGGCGAGCAGGACGACCCGGCGAGCCTGATGAACCGTCAGCTCGACTACTGGGCAAACCAGTTGGCTGAGCTCCCGGAGGAGCTGGCGCTGCCGGCGGACTTCCCGCGGCCGGCCGTACCCAGCTACCGGGGCGCCACCGTGCCGCTGCGGCTGGACGCCGGGGCGCACCGCGCCCTGGCCGAGCTGGCCCGGTCCACCGGCGCCAGCCCGTTCATGGTGGTGCAGGCGGCCCTGGCCGTCCTGCTCGGCAAGCTCGGCGCCGGCACCGACATCCCGCTCGGCACCCCGGTCGCCGGACGCACCGACGACGCCCTGGACGACCTGGTCGGCTTCTTCGTCAACACCCTGGTGCTGCGCACCGACCTGTCCGGCGACCCGACCTTCCGGGAGCTGGTCGGCCGGGCCCGGGAGACCGTGCTGGCCGCCCTGGCCCACCAGGACGTGCCCTTCGAGAAGCTGGTCGACCGGCTCGGCGCCGGGCGCTCGCTGGCCCGCCAGCCGCTCTTCCAGGTGATGCTCGCCTTCCAGAACAACGCCGGGGCCCGCCCCGAGCTGCCCGGGATCACCGCCGAGGTCAGCCCGGTCGGCAACGGCACCGCCAAGTTCGACCTGGCCTTCGAGCTGGTCGAGCGGCACGGCGCCGCCGGCGAGCCGGACGGCCTCACCGGCACCCTGGAGTACAGCACCGACCTGTTCACCGAGCGGACGGCCCGGGGCCTGGCGGACCGCCTGACCCACCTGCTCGGCCTGCTGGCCGGCGCGCCCGACCGGCCGCTGAGCGGCGTGGACGCCCTGCTGCCCGAGGAGCGCGAGCGGCTGCTCGGCTCCTGGAGCGGGGCCGCCGCCCCGACCACCGTCGGCGCGGTCCAGCTCCCGGCGCTGTTCCAGGAGCGGGCGCACCGCGCGCCCGCCCGGCCCGCGCTGCGCTGGTTCGAGGACGGCGCCGTGCGCGCCGAGGTCGGCTACGGGGAGCTCAACGAGCGCGCCAACCGGCTCGCCCACCACCTGATCGCCCTGGGCGCGGGCCCCGGACGGATCGTCGCCCTGGCGCTGCCGCGCACGGTCGACGCGGTCGTCGCGGTGCTCGCGGTCCTCAAGACGGGCGCGGCCTACCTGCCGGTCGACCCGGCGTACCCGCGCGAGCGGATCGCCTACCTGCTGACCGACTCCGCCCCGCTGGCCGTCATCGGCCACGGCTCGGTGGCCGGACGGCTGCCGGAGCGGCAGGACGCACCGCTGCTGCTGCTGGACGACCCGGCGACCGCCGCCGCGATCGCCGCCGCCCCCGCGCACGACCCGACGGACGCCGAACGGACCACCCCGCTGGGGCCGGACCACCCGGCGTACGTGATCTACACCTCGGGCTCCACCGGCCGCCCCAAGGGCGTGCTGGTGCCGCACCGGGCGGTGGCCGCGCTGGCCGCCGAGCACGACCGCTTCGGCGTCGGCGAGGGCACCCGGCTGCTCCAGTTCGCCTCGTTCAGCTTCGACGCCGCGGCCTGGGAGCTGCTCACCGCGCTGCTGAACGGCGCCGTCCTGGTGCTGGCCGCGGAGGCCGACCGGGCGCCCGGCGAGCCGCTCGCCGAGCTGGTCAGGGCGGCCGGCATCGAGGTGGTCTGCCTGCCGCCGACGGTGCTCGCCGCCTGGCCCGCCCGGCTGCCGATGCCCGAGGGGCTGACCCTGATCACGGCCGGCGAGGCCTGCCCGCCCGAGCTGGTCGAGCGCTGGTCCGCGGGCCGGCGGATGCTCAACGCGTACGGCCCGACCGAGACCACGGTCTGCGCCACCGTCAGCGAGCCGCTGGCCGGCGCGGTCAAGCCGCCGATCGGCCGACCGCTGGCCGGCGCCCGGGTGTACGTGCTGGACGAGGCCCTGCGGCCGGTCCCGCCGGGCGTGATCGGCGAGCTGTACGTGGCCGGCGCCGGGGTGGCCCTGGGCTACCTGCACCGGCCCGAGCTCACCGCCCAGCGCTTCACCGCCGACCCGTACGCCGGCGCGTACGGCGACCCGAACGACCGGATGTACCGCACCGGGGACCTGGTCCGCTGGACGGCCGACGGCCAGCTGGACTACGTCGGCCGGGTCGACGAGCAGGTCAAGCTGCGCGGCTTCCGGATCGAGCTCGGCGAGATCGAGACCGCGCTGCTCGCGCGGCCCGGCGTCGAGCAGGCCGCCGCGATCGTCCGCGAGGACCGCCCCGGCGACAAGCGGCTGGTCGCCTACGTGACCCCGGCCGGCCTGCCGGTCGGCGAGCTGCGGGCCGCGCTCGCCGCGGAACTGCCCGACTACCTGGTGCCCTCCGCGTTCGTCCCGCTGGAGACCCTGCCGCTGACCGGCAACGGCAAGCTGGACCGCCGGGCACTGCCCGCGCCCGACTACGCCTCCGCCTCCACCGGCCGGGCCCCGGCCGGCGCCCGGGAGGCCGCGTTCTGCGCGGTCTTCGCCGAGGTGCTCGGACTGCCCGAGGTCGGCGCCGACGACGGGTTCTTCGACCTGGGCGGCGACAGCATCGTCTCCATCCAGCTGGTCAGCCGGGCCCGCGCGGCCGGGCTGGTGGTCACCGCGCAGGACGTCTTCACCCACCGGACCCCGGCGGCGCTGGCCGTGGTGGCCCGCGACGGCGAGGGCCCGGAGGCGGTCGCCACGGTCGGCACCGAGGACGGCGTCGGCCCGCTGGGCCAGCTGCCGATCGGGCACTGGCTGCGCGAACTCGGCGGGCCGGTGGACGGCTTCCACCAGGCCGTGCTGGTCCGCACCCCGGCCGACGCCACCCGGGAGTCGCTCACCGCGGCCCTCCAGGCCCTGCTGGACCACCACGACGGGCTGCGGATGCGGCTGCTGCCGGACTGGTCGCTGCTGATCGGCGAGCCCGGCACGGTCGACGCGGGCACGCTGCTGTCCGTCCTGGACGGCCCGGCCGCCGACTGGCCCGCCGAGGCGGTCGCCAACCGCGAGCGGCTGGCACCGTACGAGGGCGGGATGGTCCGGGCGCTCTGGCACCCGGCCGGCGGCGAGCTGCTGCTCACCCTGCACCACCTGGTGGTCGACGGGGTGTCCTGGCGGGTGCTGCTGCCCGACCTGGCCCGCGCCCACGCGGCCGTACGGGCCGGCGAGCCGGTCCGGCTGCAGCCGGTCGGCACCTCGCTGCGGCACTGGTCCGCGCTGCTGGAGCGGACCGCGGGCACGCCCGAGCTGCGCGCCCAACTCGACTGGTGGCGCGCCGAGTCGGCCGGCGGGCAGGCCCCGCTCGGCCACCGGGCCGCCGACCCGGCGGTGGACACCGTCGCCACCGCCCGGACGCTGCACCGCGTCCTGGACACCGACACCACGGCGGCGCTGCTCACCGAGGTCACCGGGGCGTTCCACGCCGAGGTGAACGACGTGCTGCTGACCGCCCTGGCACTGGCCGTCGCCGACTGGCGGCGGCGCACCGGACGGCCCGAGGGCGCCGTCCCGGTGGAGCTGGAGGGCCACGGGCGCGAGGAGTTCGCCCCCGGCGTGGACCTGTCCCGCACGGTCGGCTGGTTCACCACCGCCTACCCGCTGCGGCTCGACCCGGGCCCGGTGGACCTGGCGGAGGCGCTGGCCGGCGGTCCGGCCGCCGGACACAGCCTCAAGCTGGTCAAGGAGCACCTGCGGATGGTGCCCGGACACGGGCTCGGCTGGGGCCTGCTGCGGTACCTGGCCGAGCACGGCCCGGACGGAGCGGGCACCGCGGAGCTGTCCGGCGCCGCCCGGCCGCAGCTCGGCTTCAACTACCTGGGCCGGCTGCCCGCGCCCACCGACGAGGACTGGTCGCTGACCGAGCGGTCCGCCGCACTGGCCGCCGGGTCCGACCCGGGGATGCCGCTGCCGCACGTCCTGGACGTCAACGCGGTGACCGAGGACGGCGCGGACGGACCGCGGCTGAACGCCCGCTGGACCTGGGCCGGCCGGGCCCTGGCGCAGGCCGACGCCGAGGCCGTGGCCGACGGCTGGTTCACCGCCCTGCGGGCCCTGGTGCGACACACCCGGGAACCCGGCGCGGGCGGCTGGACGCCGTCCGACCTCGACCTGGTGGCACTCAGCCAGGACGAGATCGACGAATTCGAGGACGAGATGGACGACTGGGGGGACGAGCTGTGACCACGGCCTCGGCCGAGCCCCGCACCGGGCGACGCCCCGGACGGAGCTCCAATCTGAGCGACATCCTGCCGGTGGCACCGCTGCAGGAAGGACTGATGTTCCACGCGCAGTACCACCGCGAGGAACTCGACGTCTACACCGTGCAGTTGGTGCTGGACCTGGCCGGCGACCTGGACCCGGCCCGGCTGCGCGGGGCGGTCACCGCCCTGCTGGAGCGGCACCCCAACCTGCGGGCCGCGTTCCGCTACCGCAAGAACGGCGACCCGGTCCAGGTCGTACCGCGCGAGGTCGCGCTGGACTGGCGCGAGGTCGACCTGCGCGGCCTGCCGTCCTCGGCCCCGCCCCGAGCGGAAGGGCGCGCCGGTGCCGAGAGCGACGAGCGACGGGCGACCGACGGAGGAGGGAGTGCCGGAGCGAGGAGTGTCGGCACCGGGTCCGAGCGCCCGGAGGCGAGCGGGCGAGCAACAGCCGAGGAGCTCGCCGAAGCCGACCGGCTGCGCCCCTTCGACCTGGCCCGCCCGCCGCTGCTGCGGTTCAGCCTGCTGCGGCTGGGCGAGCGCGAGCACCGGCTGGTGCTGACCTCCCACCAGATCCTGTTCGACGGCTGGTCCATGCCGGTCGTGGTGCGCGAACTGTTCGCCTGCTACGCCGACGGCGGCGTCTCGCTGCCCCGCCCCGCCCCGTACAAGTCCTACCTGGCCCACCTGGCCCGGCAGGACCGGGCGGCGGCCGAGGCGGCCTGGACGGCCGCGCTGGAGGGCTTCACCGAGCCCACCCGGCTGTCCGGCACGGCCGCCGCCGAACCCGGCCGGCCCGGCATGCCCGGCGAGCACGCCGTCGAGCTGGACGCGCCGGAGTTCGCCGCGCTCACCGGCTGGGCCCGCACCCGCGGGCTGACCGTCAACACCGTGGTGCAGGGCGCCTGGGCGACCGTGCTGGGCACCCTCACCGGGCTGCGCGACATCGTCTTCGGCGGCACCGTCTCCGGCCGCCCGCCGGAGCTGCCCGGCGTCGAGGGCATGGTCGGCCTGTTCATCAACACCCTGCCGGTCCGGGTCGACCTCGACCCGGCGCAGAGCTTCACCGAGCTGCTGTCCGCGCTCCAGGACCGCCAGTCGCTGCTGCTCCCGCACCAGCACCTCGGCCTCGACACCATCCAGCGCAACGCCGGGGTCGGCGACCTCTTCGACAGCGTGCTGGTCTTCGAGAACTACCCGCTCGACCCGCAGGCGCTGGCCGGCGAGGTCGCCGGACTGCGGCTGACCGGCCTCCGGGCCGGCGACGCCAACCACTACCCGCTCAGCCTGATGGCCCTGCCCGGCGAGCGGCTGCGCCTCCAGATCGGCTACGACACCGCCCGGTTCACCCCGGCCGAGGCCGCCCTCGTCGCCGAGCGGCTGCTGCACGTGCTGCGCACCGCCCAGGCCGAGCCGGACCGCCCGCTCGGGCGGCTGGACCTGCTGCTGCCCGGCGAGCGCGCCCGGCTCGCCGTCCCCGCCCCGGAGCCGGCCGAGACCGACCCGTGGACGGACGTGGTGGCACGGGTGCAGCGGTTCGCCCGGACCCGCCCGGACGCCGTCGCCGTCGCCGACGGCACCGAGCGGCTCGGCTACCGCGAACTGGCCACCCGGGCCGGCGCCGTGTCCCGGGCCCTGGCCCGGGCCGGCGCCGCGACCGGTCCGGTCGGGGTGCTGGCCCCGCCCGGCTGCGGCTTCGTCACCGCCGTCCTCGGCGTGCTCGGCGCGGGCGCGGCCTGGCTGCCGCTGGACGTCGCCGCGCCGGTCGCGCGCGCCGCCGTGCTGGCCGCCGAGGCCCGGATCGGCGCCCTGCTGGTCGGCCCCGACGAGCACGCCGCGGCCGCCGAACTGCTGGCCGCGGCCGGCCTGGACGTCCCGGTGCTGGACATCACGGCCCTCGCCACCGGCACCGGGACCGCCAAGCGGCTGCCCGCCCCGCGCGGGGCCGGCGACGACCTGGCGTACGTCATCTTCACCTCGGGCTCCACCGGCCGCCCCAAGGGCGCCATGGTGCACCGGGCGGGCATGGTCAACCACCTGCTCGCCAAGGTCGCCGACCTGGAGCTGGACGGGGACACCGTGCTGGTCCACAACGCCCCGGTCACCTTCGACATCTCGGTCTGGCAGATGCTCGCCGCGCTGGTCGTCGGCGGGCGGTTGCGGGTCACCGGCCGCGACCTCGCCGCCGACCCGCAGGCCCTGTTCGGCCTGGTCGCCCCCGAGGGCGTCACCGTGCTGGAGGTCGTCCCCTCGCTGCTGCGCACCGCCCTGGACAGCTGGGACGACGGCGCCGAGCCGCCCGTCCTGGACGGGCTGCGCAAGCTGGTCGTCACCGGCGAGGCGCTGCCCGCCGACCTGGCGCACCGCTGGTTCGCCCGCTACCCGGCGATCCCGCTGGTCAACGCGTACGGGCCGACCGAGTGCTCGGACGACGTCACCCACGCCGTGATCGGCTCCCCGGCCGAGCTGGACTCGGTGCGCGCCCCGATCGGCCGCGCCGTGCGCGGCACCGGACTGTACGTCCTGGACGACGCGCTGCGCCCCGTCCCGGACGGCGTCCCCGGCGAGCTGTACGTGGGCGGGCGCGGCGTCGGCCGCGGCTACCTCGACCAGCCCGGCCGCACCGCCGCGGTGTTCGTCGCCGACCCGTTCAGCCCGCTGCCGGGCGCCCGGATGTACCGCACCGGCGACCGGGTGATCCGGCGGCCGGACGGCCAGCTGGAGTTCCTGGAGCGGGTCGACCACCAGGTCAAGATCCGCGGCCACCGGATCGAGCCCGGCGAGGTCGAGGCCGCGCTGCGCTCGATCGAGCAGGTCGGCGACGCCGTGGTGGTGGTCCGCCGCGGCGGGGCCGGCGACGCCCGGCTGGTCGGCTACCTGACCGGCCCGGTCGACCCGGCCCGCTGCCGGGCCGCGGCCGCCGCGCTGCTGCCCGAGTACATGGTGCCCTCCGCCCTGGTGGTGCTGGACGCCCTGCCGCTGACCCCCAACGGCAAGGTGGACCGCAAGGCGCTGCCCGAGGTCGACCTCACCACCGCGACCGGCCGCGGCCCGCGCACCCCGCAGGAGGAGGTGCTCTGCGCCGCCTTCGCCGAGGTGCTCGACCGGCCCGCGGTCGGCATCGACGAGGACTTCTTCCAGCTCGGCGGCCACTCGCTGCTGGCCACCCGGCTGGTCAGCCGGGTGCGTACGCTGCTCGGCGCCGAACTGGCGCTGCGCACCGTCTTCGAGGCGCCCACCGTGGCCGCCCTGGCCGGCCGGCTCACCCAGGACGCCGTCCGTCCCGCGCTGACCGCCGGGGCCCGACCTGACCGGCTGCCGCTGTCGTACGCCCAGCAGCGGCTCTGGTTCCTGGACCGGCTGGAGGGCCCCTCCGCCACCTACAACCTGCCGTGGACGCTGCGGCTGCGCGGCCCGCTGGACCGCGCCGCGCTGGCCGCCGCGCTGACCGACGTGGTCGGCCGGCACGAGAGCCTGCGCACCGTCTTCCCGGACCGCGACGGCCTGCCGTACCAGCTGGTCCTCCCGGTCGAGCGGGCCGCCGTCGAGCTGCCCGTCCGCGAGCTGCCCCTCGGCGACCGGTCCGAGGCCGAACTCACCGAGGCAGCAGCGGAGTTCGCCACCGGAACCTTCGACCTGGCGCACCGGCCGCCGATCCGGGCCACCCTGCTCGCGGCCGGCCCCGAGGACCACCTGCTGGTCGTGGTGATCCACCACATCGCCGGGGACGGCTGGTCCAACGGGCCGCTCGCCCGCGACCTCTCCACCGCCTACGCCGCCCGGCTGGCCGGCCGCGCGCCCGCCTGGACGCCGCTGCCGGTGCAGTACGCCGACTACGCGCTCTGGCAGCGCGAACTGCTCGGCGCGGAGGACGACGAGGAGTCCCTCCTCACCCGCCAGACCACCTACTGGAAGGAGCAGTTGGCCGGGCTGCCGGAGGAGCTCCAGCTGCCGGTGGAGAGCGCCCGCCGGGTCACCGCCGGCTACCGCGGCGCCGCCGTCCGCTTCGCCGTCCCCGCCGCACTGCACCACCGGGCCCTCGCCCTGGCCCGGCAGAGCGGGGCGAGCCTGTTCATGGTGCTCCAGGCCGCGCTGGCCACGCTGTACGGCAAGCTCGGCGCGGGCGAGGACATCCCGCTCGGCACCCCGATCGCGGGCCGCACCGACGACGCCCTGGACGACCTGGTCGGCATGTTCGTCAACACCCTGGTGCTGCGCACCGACCTGTCCGGCGACCCGACCTTCCGCGAGCTGCTGGACCGGGTGAAGGCCGTCGACCTGGCCGCCTACGCCCACCAGGACCTGCCGTTCGAGAAGCTGGTCGACGCCCTCGGCCCCGAGCGCGCCCACGGCCGCAACCCGCTGTTCCAGACCCTGCTGGCCCTGCACAACAACGCCGCCGCCCGGCTGGAGCTGCCCGGCGTCACCGCCGAGGCGGGCGCGGCCGAGCTCGGCGTGGCCCGGCTCGACCTCTGCTTCGAACTCGCGGAGCTCAGCGGCCCGGACGGCCCCGGCGGCCTGGAAGGGCGGCTGGAGTACAGCACCGACCTGTTCGGCGCGGCCGGCGCCCAGCGGCTGGCCGACCGGCTGGTGCACCTGCTGGGCGTGCTGGTCGACCGGCCGGACAAGCCGATCGGCACCGCCCCGGTGCTGCTGCCCGGCGAGCGGGAGGAGCTGCTCGCCCTCGGCGACGGCGCCGCCGCCCGCGGCGACGGCCAGCCGCTGGCCGCCCTGCTGGAGGCCACCGCGGACGCCCACCCGGACGCGGTCGCGCTCGAATTCGCCGGCCTGGAGCTCGACTTCGCCGAGCTGCACCGGCGGGCCAACCGGCTCGCCCGCACCCTGGTCGTCCAGGGCGCGGAGCCGGACCGGCTGGTGGCGATCGCACTGCCGCGCTCGGTCGACCTGGTGGTCGCCGCGCTCGCGACGGTCAAGAGCGGCGCCGTCTACCTGCCGATCGACCCCTCCTACCCGGCCGACCGGATCGCCGGGATGCTCAAGGACGCCCAGCCGGTGCTGACCCTCAGCACCGCCGAGGTGGCCGCCGCCGTCCCCGGCCTGGAGGCCGGCCGGCTGCTGCTGCTGGACGACCCGGCCACCCGCGCCCGGGTCGACGAGCAGCCCTCCGAGCACCTGCGCCCGGCCGAACTGGCCGGCCCGGTACGGCCCGAGCACGGCGGGTACGTCATCTACACCTCGGGCTCCACCGGCCGCCCCAAGGGCGTCGTGGTGCCGCGCGGCGCCCTGGTCAACCACCTGCTGGACCTCACCGAACGGGTCGCCCTGGCCCCCGGACGGACCCTGCTCGCGGTCACCACCTTCGGGTTCGACATCGCCAACCTGGAACTGTTCGGCCCGCTGCTCGGCGGCGCCCGGCTGGTGCTCGCCCCGCACGACACCGTCCGCGACCCGGAGCTGCTCGCCGACCTCGCCCTGGCCACCGGGGCGGACGTCATGCAGGCCACCCCGACGCTGTGGCACGCCCTGGTCACCGCCCGGCCCGAATCGCTCGCCCGGGTGCACGTGCTCACCGGCGGCGAGGCCCTCAGCCCGGCCCTGGCCGCCGCGCTGACCGGCGCCGCGGCGAAGGTCAGCAACCTGTACGGCCCGACCGAGACCACGATCTACTCGCTCGGCGTCGACCTGCCGCCCGACCACACCGGCACCCCGCCGATCGGCCGCGCGCTGGCCGGCAACCAGGCCCGGCTGCTGGACGCCGCGCTGCGCCCGGTACCACCGGGGGTGGTCGGCGAGCTGTACCTGGCCGGCACCGGCCTCGCCCGCGGCTACCTGGACCGCCCCGGCCTGACCGCCGAACGCTTCACCGCCGACCCGTACGGCCCGCCCGGCTCCCGGATGTACCGCACCGGGGACCTCGCCCGCTGGCGGCCGGACGGCTCGCTCGACTACCTCGGCCGGGTCGACCACCAGGTGAAGATCCGCGGCTTCCGGATCGAACTCGGCGAGATCGAGGCCGTGCTGACGGACCATCCGCTGGTCGAACGGGCCTCGGTGACCGACCGGGAGGACCCGCCCGGTGTCCGCCGGCTGGTCGCCCACGTGGTGCCGGCCGGCCCGGAACGGCCCGAACCGGCGGCGCTGAGGGCCCACTTGGCCGCCGTGCTGCCGGAGTACATGCTCCCGGCCGCCTACGTCCAGCTGGACGCCCTGCCGCTCACCCCGAACGGCAAGGTGGACCGCAAGGCGCTGCCCGCGCCCGCGGCCGACGACCGGGCGGTGGCCCGCTCGGACGGCCGCGCGCCCGACGGACCGGTCGAACGCGCCCTCGCCCGGGTCTTCGCCGAGGTGCTCGGCCTGGACCGGGTCGGGGCCGAGGACGGCTTCTTCGAGCTGGGCGGCGACAGCCTGAAATCGATCCAACTGGTCAGCCGCGCCCGCGCGGCCGGGCTCTCGCTCACCCCCGCCGACGTCTTCGCCCACCGCACCGTGGCCGGCCTGGCCCTGGTGACCGGCACGGCCGACGGCACCGGTGCGCCCGAGGACCCGTTCGCGCCCGTCCTGGCCGTCCGGCCGACCGGCGGCAGCCGTCCGCTGTTCTGCGTGCACGGCGCGGTCGGGCTCGGCTGGCCTTTCCTGACGCTCGCCGCGGAAATTGACACGGACATTCCCGTGTACGCTTTCCAGACCGGTGGGGTACGCTCCCCGGAAAAGACCCCGGAGTCCGTCCGGGAAATCGCCGGAAAATATCTCGGCGAAATGCTGGAAATCCAGCCGGCGGGGCCCTATCGTATTCTCGGCTGGTCGTTCGGAGGGCTCGTCGCCCACGAGATCGCGGTCCAGCTGCAGGCCCGCGGCGAGCAGGTCGAACTGCTCGCCGACCTGGACGGCTACCCCGGGACCGGCGCGCCGGCCGAGGAGCTGCCGGACGACCGGGCCGTCCTCGCCGAACTGCTCGAACGGGCCGGCCTCCCCGGCGACGGCCCGCTCGACCCCGGCACCGCACGCCGGCGCCTGGCCGAGGCCGGCAACGCGCTCGCGGAGCTGGACGAGACCGAGCTGGTCCGACTGCTCGGGGTGATCCGCACCCACAGCGCACTGGGCGAGGCCCACCGCCCCGGCCGCTTCCAGGGGGACCTCCTCCTGTTCGCGGCCACCCGGGGCCGGGCCCCGGGCGACCCGGACGAGGAGTCCTGGCAGGCCCACGTGACCGGCCGGATCCTCCGGCACCCGGTCGACAGCGACCACGACTCGATGCTCGAACCGGCGCCGGCCGAATCCATCGGAAAAACCCTCTCCGCCGTCCTCCGCAAGGAATCCTGAAACACCGCACCGAAATACCGGTGGCCGCCCCGGAAATTCCATCCCGGGGGCACTGCGCCCGAGAACCGGACGATTTCCGGGATTTCCGAAAGGACCGAGAAATCATGAGCAACCCGTTCGACGACGAGCAAGGCACCTTCCTCGTCCTCGCCAACCACGAGAACCAGCACAGCCTCTGGCCCGCCTTCGCCGAGGTCCCGGCCGGCTGGCGGACCGTCAAGGGCGCGAGCACCCGGCAGGAGGCGCTGGACCACATTGAGCGCACCTGGACCGACCTGCGCCCGCAGAGCCTGATCGACGCCACCGCCTGACCCCCGAACACCGCCCGACCAGAGCACCACCGATCCGACACCACCTGAGGAGCACCCCATGAGCACCGTCGCCATCGACGAGTCCAAGGTCCGCGAGATCGTCGCCGACTGCCTCGACCTGGAGCTGGACGAACTGACCCTCACCGACCACTTCATCGACCACTACGGCGCCGACTCGCTGAACGCCATCGAGGTGCTCGCCCGTCTGGAGAAGGAGTTCCACGTCACCATCCCGCAGGAGGAGCTGCCCAACATGGTCAACCTGGGCGCCGTGCTGGAGGTCCTGTCCCGGGCGACCGCCCGATGACCGCGCCGCAGCGCGTGGTGGTGACCGGCATCGGCGTCCTGTCGAGCATCGGCAACGGGGTCGAGGACTTCACCTCGGCCCTGCGCGAGGGCCGCTGCGGTGCCGGTCCGATCACCAGCTTCGACACCGACGGGTTCCTGCGCACCTCCGGCCACGAGGTCGACGGCTTCGAGCCGGAGCAGTGGATCCACCGCCTCCCGGTCGAGGAGCTCGGCCGCGCCACCCAGTTCGCCGTCGCGGCGGCCCGGATGGCCGTCCGGGACGCCGGGCTCGACGAGCAGGAGCTCGCCGGGCTCCGCGCCCAGATCACCATCGGCACCACCGACGGCGAGGCGCCCGAGCTGGACAAGCTGATCGCGGAGTCGGTCGCCAACGGGCCGGAGCACCCGGTCGACCAGCTGGTGGCCGGCCGCCTGCCGGCCCACCAGCTGGCCCTGGCGATCGCCCGGGAGCTGCGGCTCCCGCGGGTCGTCCCGGCCGTCCTCGGCACCGCCTGCGCGGCCGGGAACTACGCGATCGGCGACGGCTTCGACGCCGTGCGCACCGGCGAGGCGGACATCGCCGTCGTCGGCGGCGCGGACGCGATCTGCCGCCGCACCTTCGCCGGGTTCAGCCGGCTCGGCCTGGTCTCCTCCGACTACTGCCGTCCGTTCGACGCCGACCGCGAGGGGCTCCTCACGGCCGAGGGCGCGGGGGTCCTCGTCCTGGAGACCCTCGACTCGGCCCGGCGCCGCGGCGCCCGGATCTACGCCGAGCTGCTCGGCTACGGGCTCAACTGCGACGCCCACCACCCCACCGCCCCCGACCAGTCGAGCGTCGCCCGCTGCATGGAACTGGCGCTCAACGACGCCGGGGTCAAGGCGGCCGAGGTGGACCTGGTATCCGCCCACGGCACCGGCACCCCCACCAACGACATCACCGAGACCCGCGCGATCCGCGAGGTCTTCGGCGACACCCCGCCGCGCACCGTCGCCCTCAAGGCGATGCTCGGCCACTCGATGGGCGCGGCGAGCGCGCTCGGCGCGGCCGCCTCGGCGCTCGCGCTGGCCCACGGCTTCGTCCCGCCCACCGTCAACCACCGCACCACCGACCCCCAGTGCCAGATCGACTGCGTACCCAACCACTCCGTCCCCGCGGACCTCCGGGTGGTGGTCAACAACGGACTGGCCTTCGGCGGCAACAACGCCTCCGTCGTCCTGGGGCGCCACGAGGAGGAGCCCAGCCGATGAGCGAGCGCACGAGCTCGACCACGATCCATCGGGACCGGCCGCTGATCACCGCATGGTCCGCGGTCTCCCCCTTCGGCCTCGGCCGCGACGCGTTCGCGGCCGGGGTCGGCCGGGGGGAACCGGCCCACCAGGTACCCGACTTCGAGACCCGCAAGGTGCTCGGCAAGGCCGGCACCCGCACCTTCGACCGGGCCACCGGCCTGGCCGTCACCGCCGTCCGCGAACTGCTCGGCGAGGCCGAGGCCGCGCAGAGCCCGATCGCCACCGGCGGCGGCACCGCCCTCGTCCTCGGCACCACCCTCGGCAGCGCCCACAGCGCCGCCGGGTTCAGCCGGGCCTCCTTCGAGGGCGACAAGCCCTACGACGTGCCCGCCCAGCTGATGCCGAACGTGCTGATGAACGGCCCGGCCGCGGCCACCGCCATCCGCTTCGACCTCAAGGGCCCCAACACCACCCTGGCCGGCGGCGCCGCGGGCGGGCTGCTCGCCCTCGGCTACGCCCGCCGCCTGCTGGCGGCCGGCCGCGCCGAACGCGCCCTGGTCGGCGCGGTGGAGGAGCAGTCCGAGACCCGCGAGTGGCTGGCCGGGGAGAGCGACCGGCCCAGCGGCGAGGGCAGCGCCGTCCTGCTGGTGGAGACCGGGCGGACCCTGCCGCCCGGCCGCCGGGTGCTGGCCGAACTGCTGGCCCTGGACGTCCGGTTGGACGTCGACGACGACCCGCAGGCGGCCCTGGCCGCCACCGTCCTCGACGCCCTCGCCCAGGCCGACGCGACCGCCGACCAGGTCTGGGCCGCGGCCGTCACCGGGCAGCCGGCCCGCGACCGGCTCGCCGAGCTGGTCGGCTCCGAGGCCGTCGACCGGGTCCCCGACCTGCTCGGCGACACCGGATCCGCCGCGACCGTCTTCTCCCTCACCACCGTCCTGTCCCTGGCCGAGCAGGATCCCGCGGCCGCCGGCCGCCTCGCCGTGATCGCCTCGCTCGACCACCAGGGCCTGGCCGCCTGCGCCGTCCTGCGCCTCACCGGCGGTGACCGATGAGCACTCCCGGCACCGTCCTGATCAGCGGCGGCTCCCGCGGCATCGGCAAGGCCGCCGCCCTGCGGCTCGCCGCCGAGGGGCACCCGATCAGCTTCTGCTACCAGTCCGACCGGCAGGCCGCCGACGTCCTGGCCAAGGAACTCGACGCCCTCGGCGTCGCCGTCCTGGCCGAGAAGGTCGACGTCACCGACGCCGCCGCCGTCCGCGCCTGGGTCACCCGCACCGAGGAGGAGCTCGGCCCGATCACCGTCGCCGTCGCGAGTGCCGGAATCACCCGCGACAAGCCGCTCCTCCTGATGTCCGACGACGACTGGCGGTCCGTCACCGACACCAACCTGACCGGCACCGCGAACCTCTGCCGCGCGGTGGCCTTCCCGATGGTCAAGCGCCGCGCCGGCTCGATCATCACCCTCAGCTCCGTCTCCGGCGTCTACGGCAACCCCGGCCAGAGCAACTACGCGGCCTCCAAGGCCGGGATCATCGCGCTCACCCGGGCGCTGGCCAAGGAGGTCGGCCGCTACGGGGTCCGGGTCAACGCGGTCGCCCCCGGCATGATCGAGACCGACATGACCTCGGTGCTCACCGACGCCCAACGCACCGACGCCCTCAAGCACATCCCGCTCGGCCGCTTCGGCACGGCGGACGAGGTGGCCGAATCGGTCGCCTTCCTGGCGGGCCCGCAGTCCGCCTACCTCACCGGTTCGGTCCTGCAGATCGACGGCGGAATCGTCCTGTGACCAGACGCACCAGACGCACCGTCCACCTCGACTAGGAGAAACGACCATGACCATCCCCGCCGTGCGCACCTTCGACAACCACACCCCGCTCGTCGACACCGAGCTGCTCCCCGGCCGCGGCACCGGCGTCAACGCCGCCCACCGGATGTACGAGCACCTCATCGGCATCTGGGCCACCGGCGTCATCGAGGCCGCCCACGACCTCGGCGCCTTCACCGCCCTGATCGCCGCCCCGGCCACCGCCGGGGAGCTCTCCAGCCGGCTCGGCACCGACCTGCGCGCCACCCGCGTCCTGCTGGACGGCCTGGCCGCCTACGACGTGGTCGAGCGCAGCCGCGCGGCGGACGGCCAGGCCGTCTACACCCTGCCACCGGAGATGCACGACGTCTTCGCCCCCGAGGGCCTGTACAGCCTGGTCGGCAAGATCCGGCACGACCGCAACGTCGCCTGGGGCGCCTGGCGCAACCTGGCCGGCAACGTCCGCTCCGGCGCCCGCAACTCCGAGGGCTCCCAGCAGCTCAACCAGATCTCCGAGGAGGACTACACCTCCCTCGTCCGCGGCATCAACTTCTGGGCCCCGCCGATCGCCGCCACCCTCGCCGATGCCCTGCGCGAGCAGGGCTGGACCGACGGCGCCGGCCGCACCCTGCTCGACGTCGGCTGCGGCACCGGCATCTACAGCCAGCTGCTGCTCCAGGAGTTCAGCGGCCTCAACGCCCGGGCCCTGGACGCCGAGCGGATCGTCCCGATCGCCAACGCCCAGGCTCACCGCCTCGGTGTCGCCGACCGCTTCAACCCGGAGATCGCCGACTTCTGGTCCGACGACTGGGGCACCGGCGTCGACGTCGCCCTCTTCGTCAACATCTTCCACCTCCAGACCCCCGAGTCGGCCCGCGAACTCCTCCTCCGCTCCGCCAAGTCCCTCACCGAGGACGGCGTCATCGCCATCGCCGACCACATCGTCGACGAGGACAGCACCGACGGGAACACCCAGAACCGCTTCTTCCGCCTCTTCGCCGCCTCCATGCTCGCCACCGGCGGCGGCGACGCCTTCACCGTCCAGGACTACGACCAGTGGCTCGCCGACGCCGGGCTGCGCCGCGTCGCCCTGCTCGACACCCCCATGCACCGTCTCCTCCTGGTCAAGCACGCCTGATCCGACGACCCCCCTCGACGGGCCCCCCCCCCCCCCCCGCGGCCGCGCGGGGGGGCCCCCCCCCCCCGCCCCCCCCCCCCCCCCCCCCCCCCCCCCCCGCCCCCCCCCCCCCCCCCCCCCCCCGCGCGGGGGGGCGCCCCGTCGGGGTTCCCCCACCCGGAGGCTCCCGTGACCGACCGCCCCGCCCTCTTCCGCCCCGCCCTCTTCCGCACCGACCTCTTCCGCCCCGTCCTCTTCCGCACCGACCAGGACCTCACCCCCGAGGAGATCGCCGCCCTCACCGTGCTCCTGCTCCAGCACAGGGCCACCCTCGCCGCGGCGGCCGCCGCGACCCCCCCCCCCCCCCCCCCCCCCCCCGGGCCCCACCCCCCCCCCCCCCCCCCCGGGCCCCCCCCCCCCCCGCCACCCCGCCCCCCACACCCCCCCGCCCCCCCCCGACCCCCCCCCGGGGGCCCACCCGCCGCACCGTCCGCTGGCACGACGTCTCGCTCCGCCCGCCGGTCCCCACCACCTCCTGGCAGATCGTCGCCTGACACCCGACGGCCCCCGGCGTCGCCGCCGGGGGCCGTGGCCGTCCCCTTCCGTCCGCCCCGCCCCGCCTCACCCGATCAGATCCAAGGAGCCCGCCACGTGCCCGGTCCCGATGAGGTCGTAGCCCCCGGCCAGCACCAGGAACAGCACCGCCGCCACGGCCAGCACCGTGTAGTGCAGCCGACCGAACACCCCCCACCAGCCCCGCACCCAGGCGAGGACCGCGCAGAGCACCGTCAGCAGGGTCAGCCCCAGGGCCCCGAGGTACATCGCCGGCACCACCGTCAGCAGCGGCGAATCCCCCAGGAACAGCGTCTGGTTGAGGGCGTTGGAGTCCGAGGTCAGCAGCGCGAAGCACCCGGTCGCCACGACCAGCAGCAGTCCCGTCACCCACCCCAGCAGCCGGGCCGCCGGCGCCCCGGCCCGCCCCTTGCCCCGCACCGACCGCACCACCGCGGCGACCAGCCACCCGATCACCGTGAGACCCAGCACCACCAGGCTCCCGAGGGCCACCCGCTGGTGCAGTTCCGGGGCCTGGTACCAGGCCAGCGGCTGGTACGCGACGGTCGGGTCGCCGTCCGTCAGCATCGAGACCACGTCCCCGTCGCCGTTCAGCTCGAAGGCGATCCGGGCGCTCCCGCCCACCTGCTGGAAGAGCCCCGGTTCCACCTGCTGCCACCGGGTCTCGCCCGCCTGCGGGTCCCGGACGACCGGCCCGCTCACGACGAGCTCCGCGCCCCGCGCCCCCACGTGCACGGACCCCATCAGTGCCGACGCCCTGGTCAGGTTGGACTGGCTGACCCGGGTCGACCGGTAGTCGCCGGTGAACTTCCCCAGGTCCCCGCCCACCACCGCCGGGGCGGCAGCGGCCGGAGCCGGGTAGAACCGGTCCACGAAGGCGTTGAGCACCTGCTGGGTCGCCCACCCGCCGGTGGAGTCCTCGCCGTCCCCGTTGACGGTCACGTACAGTCCGACCCCCCGCTCCGGCAGCAGCGCCAGGTTGCTGTGGAAGCCGGGCACGTCGCCGTCCTTGACCAGCAGCTGCTGCCCGTTGCGGTCGCGCTGTTCGAGCAGGTAGGCCATCCCGGGCATCCGCCGGTCGGGCCCGAAGTGCCGGGCGAGCAGCTGCGCGGTGCCGTCCCGGTCCAGGACCGGACGGCCCTCCAGGGAGCCGCCGTTCAGCAGGGCCAGCATCAGCCGTCCCATGTCGGTGACGGTGGTGACGGCGGCCGCGCCGGTCGGGGTGAGCGGCCCGTACAGCCCCTCGGTCTCGGTCTGGCCGTCGCCCTCGGGCCGGTAGCCGTGGGCGAGTTCGGCGTCGATGGCAGCCGGGTGGGGCTGGGTGAAGGTGGTGCGCTCCATCCCGAGCGGTTGCAGCACGTGCTGCGCGACGTACTGGTCGAAGGGCTGTCCGGAGACCACCTCGACCAGGTAACCGGCCAGCGCGACACCGTAGTTGTCGTACGCGGCGACCACCCCCGGCGCCCGGACCCGGTCCGGCTGGTGGGCGGCCAGCGCGTCGCCGAGGCTCCCGACGTGCTGCGGCCCGGCCTGGGCCAGCCCCATGAAGGTGTCGTCGAAGCCGCCGGTGTGGGTCAGCAGGTTCTCGACGGTGACCGGGTGTCCCGGGTAGCTGTCCCTGACCTTGAATGTGCTCAGGTAGGTGTTGACGTCCGCGTGCAGGTCCAACTTCCCGGCCCGGACCTGCTGGAGGACGGCGACGGCGGTGAACACCTTGGCGTTGGAGCCCGTGAAGAACGCGGTCCGGTCGGGGTCGACGGCCTTGTGCCCGGGCACGTCGGAGACGCCGTAGCCGCCGGCGAAGACCTGCCGGCCGCCGGCCACCACGCTGACCGCCGCGCCGGGGATCCGGTGCTCGGCGAGCAGCTTCGGCACGATCTCGTCGAAGAGCCGTTTCACCGATCCGGGGTCGGGTGGTGCCGAGCCGCCGGCCGCCGCCGAACTCCCGCTGCCCGCCGTCGCGGTGGCCGCGTGGGCCCGGTCCGGCGTGAGCCCGTACAGGAACAGGCCGATCGCCGCGAGCACCAGGACCAGTCGCACCCAACCCCGCCGGGCCAGCGGCCGGTTCGCCTCGCCACGTCGCGCGCTCATGATGAACTCCCGTTCGATACAAGTGATTTACGGAAGCTCCGGCGCCCTTGCGGCGGGTCGCTCCCCGACACCCGCAACACTAGGCCGGGCACCGTTTCCGGGACATGGCCTCTGGGCGTCGATCGGGGGGTGTACCCAGGTACCACCAACAGGGGTCCAGGGCCCAGTGATCGGAACGGCGGCGGACGGCAGTCTGGATGTCGTCAGCAAGCAACGGGTAGGGATACCGGCCGCGAGGCCGTCACGGAAAGGGCCGAGCGGTCATGACCAGCAGCATCACCACGGGAGTTGTGAACAACGTGCAGAACACCGACACCACGGGCGGCCGCAGCCGGCGCAACCCGCTCGGCATGCTGGGCAACGCCGTCCGGTCCCTGCTGCGGGGCCCCGCGCTGGCCGCGTTCGCCGTGCCGCAGCTGCTGCTGCTCACCGCCGCCTCGGTCACCGCCTCGCTGATGGGCCTCGCGGTCGGCGCGCTGCTGGTGCCGCCCACGCTCCTCGCGGTCCGCGGCCTGGCCGGCCTGCGGCGCCGGCTCGCCGCCCGCTGGAACGGCGTCGAGATCCGTGACCCCTACCAGCCGCTGCCGGAGGCCGCACCCGGCCTCCAGGGGGCCTGGAAGCGCTGCCAGGCGATGCTGGCGGACCAGGCCACCTGGCGCGACCTGCTCTGGCTGGTGGTCGACCCGGTGGTCGGCTTCACGGTGGCGCTGTTCCCGCTCCTGGTGGTCGCCTACGGCGCCTTCGGCCTGGTGCTGCCGCAGGTCTGGCAGTCGATCGCCGACAACGGCGGCAACACCTGGTACCTGTGGATCCACGTCACCGACTCGGGTGCCGCCGGCACCGCCGCCCTGTTCGGCGTCCCGGTGATGCTGGCCGGCCTGGCGATCGCCCCCGCCGCGCTGCGCGGCCACACCGCGCTCGCCAAGGCGCTGCTGGGCCCGACCGCCCGGGCCGAGGCGCTGGCCGCCGAGCGCAAGGTCGCCCACCTCACCGAGACCCGGCGCGACGCGCTGACCACCCAGGCCGCCGAGCTGCGCCGGATCGAGCGCGACCTGCACGACGGTGCGCAGGCCCGGCTGGTGGCCATGGGCATGAACCTGGGCGTCGCCGAGCGGCTGGTCGAGCGTGACCCGGAGGCCGCCAAGCAGCTGCTCGCCGAGACCCGCCAGGCCTCCGCCTCCGCCCTGAACGAGCTGCGCGACCTGGTCCGCGGCATCCACCCGCCGGTGCTGGCCGACCGCGGCCTGGCCGACGCCGTCCGGGCCCTGGGCATGGACAGCCCGCTGAACGTGACGGTCTCCGCCGAACTGCCCGGCCGCCCCGAGGCCCCGGTCGAGTCCGCCGTCTACTTCGCCGTCTCCGAGGCGCTCACCAACGCCGCCAAGCACTCCGGCGCGAGCCACGTCGACGTCCAACTCTGGTACGAGAACGGCACCCTGAAGGCCCAGATCACGGACGACGGCACCGGCGGCGCCGACCCCTCCCGCGGCACCGGCCTGCGCGGCCTGGAGCGCCGACTTGCTACCTTCGACGGAGTCCTGGCCGTCCGCAGCCCGCTCGGCGGCCCCACGACCCTGACGATGGAGCTGCCGTGCGAGTTGTACTCGCGGAGGACCTCTTCCTCCTGAGGGACGGCCTGGTCCGGATGCTGCAGGCCTACGACTTCGAGGTCGTGGCCGCGGTGGACACCGGACCGGACCTGTTGCAGGCCCTCCTCACCGAACGGCCGGACGTGGCAGTCGTCGACGTACGACTGCCCCCGACGTTCACCGACGAGGGCCTGCAGGCGGCTCTGGAAGCGCGCCGGCAGATCCCCGGTCTGCCGGTGCTCGTGCTTTCCCAGTACGTGGAGCAGCTCTACGCCAAGGAGTTGCTCGCCGACGGCACCGGCGCGATCGGCTACCTGCTCAAGGACCGGGTCTTCGACCCCGACGAGTTCGTGGCGACGGTCCACCGGGTGGCGGCGGGCGGCACCGCGCTGGACCCGCAGGTGATCGCGATGCTGGTCAACAACACCGGCCGCAGCAAGCCGCTGGAGCGCCTGACGCCGCGTGAGCGCGAAGTCCTGGAGCTCATGGCGGAGGGGCGCTCGAACGGGGCCATCGCCGAGCGGATGGTGATCACCGAGCGGGCCGTGAAGAAGCACACCGCGAACATCTTCCTCAAGCTCGACCTGCCGCCCTCCGAGGAGGACCACCGCCGGGTGCTGGCCGTCCTGGCCTTCCTCCAGGTCGCTCCCTGAGCCGCCCCGGCAGGGCGCGGCGACCCCCTCAGGCCTTGCGCCCGGTGTGCACCGTCATCGCCGACAGGTAGAACGCGTCCGGCCGCCGCAGGATCCCGGTCGGCGCGTCCTCGTCGATCAGCGCCTCCAGGGTCGCCCGGTCCCGCGGGTCGATCGCCTCGGCCAACTGGTCGTGGCGCCGGACCAGTTGGGTGTGCAGGTACTCGCGGACCGGGCGGGCCAGCGGTGCCGGGTGGTCGACCAGGAAGGTCCGGGTGCCGCTGGGCTCCAGTCCGGCCCGCCGGAGCATGGCCGGCCAGTCCTCGACCTCCTCGGTGGCGTCGGGCAGTTCGGCCCGCATGGCGGCGAAGCCGTCCTCGTGGGCGGCGTCCAGCCGGGCCTGGAAGCCGGGCCGGCCGAGGCCGAAGTCGCGGGGCAGGAAGCGCGGCGGCAGGCCGCTCTCCGCGACGGCGAGCAGGCCGCCGGGGCGCAGCCGGCCGGCCAGCGCGGTGAGCGCGGCCTGCTGGTCGCCGAGGTGGTGGATCGCGTTGCCGGACCAGATCAGGTCGGCCTCGCCGAGCTTGTCGAACTCGGCGGGCAGGTCGGCCTGTTGGATGCCGAGCCGGCCGCCGGAGCGGGTCCGGGCGCGCTCCAGCAGGGCGGCCGACCGGTCGACGGCGACCACCTCGGCGGCCGGGAGGACCGCCGCGAGCTGCTGGGCGATCACCCCGGGTCCGGCGCCGACGTCGAGGACCCGGCGGACCGTGCCGTCCCCGGCTAGGCCGGACAGCCACTGCCCGGCCGCGGTGACGGCGTCGGCCCGCAGGTCGGCCTCCCGCTCCAGGTGTGCCGCGAGCGCGTCCCAGTCGAGGTCGGCGGCCGGGACCTGCCCGGGGCCGTGCTGGTGCTGGTGCCCGTGCTGGTGCTGACCGTGCTGGTGTGCGGACATGGTGGTGCCTCTCCGGTGGTGGGTGCGTGGGTGGGTGGCTGGGTGCGTGGCTGGGTGCGTGGGTCGGTCGGTCGGTCGCTGGTAGCTTCCCCGCTCAGACCGGCAGGGCCGGCCCGGACGCGCGGCACAGGGCGACCGCCCGTCCGATCTCCTCGTCCACCAGGTCGTGGTCGAGGACGAAGGCGGCGGCCGCTCCCGCCCCGGCGGCGACGACCACCTGGGCGCGCGGGTCGGCGACGTTGCCGACGGCCCAGACGCCGGGGACGCTGGTGCGGCCGGTCCGGTCGGTGGTGACCCAGCCGTCGTCGTCCCGGGCGCAGTCCAGTCCGAGGAGCAGCGCGTCCCGGGGCACCGGCCGGGGGGCGACGAAGACGGCCTCCCGGGTGACCACCCGCCCGGTGTCGAGTTCGACGCCGCGCAGCCGCCCGTCGTCGGCGACCACCCGGACGATCCGGCCCTCGACGACCCGGACGCCGCGCGCCGCGAGCCGTTCCCGCTCGGCGGCGGTGGGCTCCAGGGTGTGGGCGAGCAGCACCACGTCGTCCGACCACTGCCGCAGCAGCAGCGCCTGGTTGACGGCCCCCGGGCCGGTGCCGAGCACCCCGAGCGGGCGGTCGCGGACCTCCCAGCCGTGGCAGTACGGGCAGTGCAGGACGTCCCGGCCCCAGCGTTCGGCGAGGCCGGGCAGGTCGGGCAGGCCGTCCCGCAGCCCGGTGGCGACGACGAGCCGGCGCGCGTGCAGCACCGGCCCGCCGGCCAGCCGGACCACGAAGCCGGGTTCGGCCGGTCCGGCCCGCTCGACGTGTTCGACCCGGCCGTCGATCAGGTGCACCCCGTACCGGGCGACCTCCTCGCGGCCGACCGCGAGCAGCGCGGCCGGGGGCATGCCCTCCCGGCTGAGGAAGCCGTGCATGTGGGCGGCGGGGGCGTTGCGCGGTTCACCCGCGTCCACCACCGCGACCCGGCGCCGGGCCCGGCCCAGCACCAGGGCGGCGTTCAGTCCCGCCGCACCGGCGCCGACCACCACCGCGTCGTAGCCCTCCGCCGTGCCGTTCGCGCCGTTCTTCCCGGTCGTCGTCTTCTCGGTCATCGTCGCTCACCTCCACCGCCAGGCTGCGACCGACCATCCCGTATCGGCAAGCTTTGTTGCCGCCTCAGCAAACACTTCCCTGCCCTCCCCGCCCCCGCCCCCGCTCACGCCCCGGTCCGGTCCGCCGCCAGTACGAGCGGGTGGCCACCGCCAGCGCCACCCCGTACCCGGCGAAGGCGCCCATCCCGACCCACCCGATCTGCATCGCCTGCTCCGGCGTCCCCAGCGCGCCCACCCGCATCCCGGTCACCCCGGCGGCGCACAGCGACAGGTAGCCGATCCCGAGCAGCCCGTACGGCGCCAGCGTGACCGCGCCGATCAGCGCCGGGGCGAGCGGCAGCCAACGCGGTACGGGCCGGCCGCGCAGCGGCAGGGTCCAGCGCGGGAACACCTGCCCCCACGGCCGCACCAGCCCCCACAGCAGGAACACCCCGAGCGCCGCCAGCAGCACGGTGCCGTCCAGCCCCCGGCGCTCCAGGGCCAGCCAGATCCCGGAGGAGCCGTTGCGCACGTAGTCGGCGTACATCCGGTCGCCGCTGATCCCCGCGAAGCTGCCGCCGAAGGCCCAGACCAGCTTCATCACCACATACGGCACGAAGGCCAAGGTCCCCGCCCAGGCCGCGAGTTGGACGGTGGCCGGGGCCGCCGAGGGCGCCGCCCGGAAGGCCGTCCGCGCCGCGACCGGCCCCCGGGCCCGCGCGGTGCCCGCCAGCAGCAGCGCCCCGGCCGCGGCCAGCACCTTGTGCACCGCGTCCGGGACGCTGTCCACGCCCTGCCCGAACAGCAGCGTCACCACGTCCATCAGCAGGCTCCAGGACGCCACCGCGGCCAACCCGCACAGCAGCCACACCCCCCGGGTCAGCCCCCGCCCCGGCCGCCCCCGGGCCGCCGCCCACCCGGCCCCGACCGCCACCGCCCCGACCCCGGCGACCGCCCACCCGACCCAGCCGGCCCCCCACAGCGCCGTCCCGCCCAACCCGCAGCCCGCCCCGAACCCCGCGTACCCGAGGCCCCAGCCGGCCACCGCCCGACCGTCCCGCACCCACTCCCCGATCATCATGGCCCCAGGCTCACCCGCCCGCCCCGGCCCCGGCCTCCCCCGGCGTGACCATCCCCCTCCCCCCACCGGGGGATCCCCGCGTCCCTGACCCGCCGCCCTCGTGGAGCCCCGGACCGCCCCGCATCCCGACCGGCCCGGGGCTCCACGCAAACTGCTACACGGCGCATTACAGCGCGATACAATGGCTCCATGAAGACCATCACGCAGCGCGAGCTCGCGGCGCGGTCCAAGGCCGTGCTCGACGACGTCGAAGCCGGAGAGATCTACCACATCACCCGGAACGGCACCGAGATCGCCGAGGTCCGGCCGATCAGCAGTCGCCGCCGGTTCGTCCCCGTCGAAGAGCTCCAGCGGAAGTGGCAGAACGCACCCGTGATCGACGCAGCGGAGATGCGTGCCGAAGCCGATGCCTTCTACGGTGACGAGGACCGGGTCGGCGGCGACGACCCGTGGGAGCAGGCGTGACCGGGCGACACCAACGCGGACTGCTCGACACCTGCGTCGTGATCGACCTGCCGCGGATCGACCCACGGCTCCTGCCGGTCGAGGCCGCGGTGGCATCCATCGTGCTGGCCGAACTCGCCCAGGGCGTCGCGATGGCCAAGGATCCCGTGCAGGTGCTGGCCAGGGCACAGCGGCTCGCGGACGTGGAGGCGGAGTTCACCGCGCTCCCGTTCGACCGCGAGGCAGCCCGGAGGTTCGGCACACTGACGGCGCTCACCATCCAGGCCAAGCGTGATCCCCGGCCCCGCCGCATGGCTCTGATGATCGCGGCGACGGCGGCCGCCCACGGCCTGCCGCTCTACACCCGGAACGCCGCCGACTTCATCGGCCTGGAAGCGGGCGTCCAGGTCGTTCCGCTCTGACGTCCGGCGGCCCGGGCGCCGGGCCGCCGGAGCCACCCGCGCGCTACCCCCGCGGCGCGGCGAAGCAGTGCACGTCGACCGTGCGGCCGGAGGCCCAGCGCTGTTCGCCGCTGCCGAGCAGGGTCCAGCCGAGGCGCCGGTAGAGGGCCAGGGCGGCGGTGTCGGTGGCGAGCACGTCGAGCACGGGGTGCAGGCCGAGGGTCCGGGCGTGCACCACGGCGTGGGCGAGCAGCCCGGTGCCGGCCCCGCGGCCGCGGGCGGCCGGGGCGACGTACAGGCGGCCGATCAGGGCGGTGAGTTCCGGTCTGCCGCCGGTGCGCAGGCTCCACAGCCCGGGGGCGAGGTCGCCGGGGCCGCAGCGGACCAGGCCGACGTGGCCGACGATCCGGCCGTCCGCCTCGGCGACCCAGGCGGCCAGCAGGCCGTCCGGGCTGAGCCAGGCGGCGGGCCGCTCGGGCCACTCGGCGGGGTAGCCGTCGATGGTGTGGACGTCGCCCAGGGCCCGTACGCAGTCGGCGAGATCGGCGGCGCGGCGCCGTCGGACGCCCACCCCCGCACCGGTCTGCCGAGGTCCGGACGCGACGACATTGGCGCGTTCTTCAAGGTCAGCCATGCCGGTACGTTACCGGCCGGCCCTCACCGCCGCAGCAGGTCGACCACCCCGGTGAGGTCCTCGGCGCCGCTGCCGAGCGCCAACCGGTGTTCCATCAACCGGAAGTACGGGGCCAGCAGTTCGACGCTCACCCCCTGTTCCTCGGCGGTGCGCAGCAGCGTCCCCCGGCCCGCGACCTGCATCGCCAGGTTGGAGACCACGCCGGTGGTGAGGTCCCCGCTCTCCAGCTGCGCCGCCGTCCGTTCGACCGATCCGGCCATCGCGGTGAGCCAGTCCCGCAGCAGCGGCGCGAGGTCACCCGGCGCCACCGCCTCGCCCCGGACCAGCGCGAAGGCGTGGGCGACCCCGGCGAACATCCCGTACATCGCGCTGAGCAGCGCCACGTCGTGCAGCGCCGCGTACCCGGCGTCCGCGCCCACGTACCGGGCCCCCGCCGGCACGCCCAACGCCTCCCGGTGCTCCTCGAAGACCGCCGCCGAACCGCTGTAGAAGACATACGCCCCGGCCGCCGGTACGCCGATCATCGGCGGCACGGCCATGATCCCGCCGTCCAGGTAGCGGGCGCCACGCGCCTCGGCCCAGGCCGCCCGGGCGCGGGCCTGCCCCGGGGTGCTGGTGACCAGGTCGACCAGGTCCTTCCCGGCCAGCTCCACCCCCTCCAACGCCCGCTCCACCGAGTCGTCGTCGAGCAGGCAGACCACCACCAGCCGCCCGGCCGCGACGGCCTCACCGACGGTGGCCGCCACCACCGCGCCCTCGGCGGCGAGCGGTTCGGCGCGGGCGGCGGTGCGGTTCCAGACGGTGAGCGGGTGCCCGGCGGCGAGCCAGGCGCGGGCCAGCGCGGTGCCCATCGCGCCGAGGCCGAGCAGGGTGACGTGGGTCTCGGGTGAGGTCTCAACTGTCTTCTGTGCCATGCCGATCAGCCTCGTCCCGGCCCCACCCGTGATCAAGTACGCACTTCGGAGTGGGTGGTTACCCTGGGGTGAGCGACGAGGTCGGAAGGGGTGGGCATGGCGACCGTGCCGAGGCCGGGGGCGCACGTCTGCGGGATCGACGCCGCGATGGACGTGATCGGCGGCAAGTGGAAGGTACTGATCCTCTGGGCCCTCGGCGAGCGCCCGCACTGCCGCTTCGGCGAGCTGCGCCGGCTGGTGCCGGGGATCACCGAGAAGGTGCTGGCCGCCCACCTGCGCGAACTGGAGGCGGACGGCATCGTGCGCCGGGAGGCCTACGACGAGGTGCCGCCCCGGGTCGAGTACGCGCTGACCGACGCCGGGCGGCAGCTGAACGCGGCCCTGGCCCCGCTGGGCGCCTGGGGCCGGGACCACGTCCTGAACCGCTGACTCAGTGCTCCTCCGCCACCAGGTGGTCGACGCAGGCCGCGATCGCGAGCAGCAGCCCGGTGTCCGCCCCGTCGGCGACCTCCACCCCGTAGGTGTCGCGGACCCGGAACCACTTGCGGGAGATCCGGGCCAGCCGGTCCCCGTGCTGGTTCTCGACCCGGTAGTCCTTGTCGACCAGGTCACCGTGGATCCTGAGCTCACCACCGCCGGCCAGCTCCACCAGGTACTTGTCCCGGAACGGCGTGAACAGCTTCTCCCTGACGGTCGCGACGACCTCGCCCTCGGCGTCCTCGATCTTCATCGCGTCCCGGACGGTGAGCATCTTCTCCTTCACCACCGCGACCACGTGCCCGTGCGCGTCCTTGAGCTCGAAGGTGTGCCGCAGTCGCAGCACCTTGCCGTCCACCAGGTAGGCCTTGTGCCCCCGGTCGTCCTCGATCCAGTAGTCGTCGCCGACCGCGAACAGCTTCTCCCTGACCAGGTACCGCACGTGGGCCTCCTCCGTCGTCCGACTCGAACCACCCATTCGACCCTCCCCCGCGCCCACCGGAAAGGACGCCGCGCCGAGGCCGCCACCCCCACCCGCTTGAATACCGCCATGCTGATCACCACCCTCCACAGCGAGCGCCTCGACCTCCTCCCCCTCGCCCCCGAGCACGCCGACGACCTCGCCGCCGCCCTCGCCGACCCGGCCCTGCACACCTTCACCGGCGGCAGCCCGGCCACCCCCGCCCAGTGGCGCGCCCGCTGCACCCGGCTCGCCGCCGGCTCCCCGGACCCGGCCGAGATCTGGGGCAACTGGGTCCTCCGTCTCCGCACCGACGACGCCCTGACCGGCTACGTCCAGGCCACCGTCCACCCCGCGGCCGCCGAGGCCGAACTCGCCTGGGTGGTCGGCACCCCCTGGCAGGGCCGCGGCCTGGCCACCGAGGCGGCCCGCACCCTGCTCGCCCACCTCACCGCCGCCGGCATCACCACCGCCGTCGCCCACGTCCACCCCGACCACCACGCCTCCGCCCGCATCGCCCGCACCCTCGGCCTGCACCCCACCCCGCACACCGTGGACGGCGAAATCCGCTGGCAGGCCGATCTTCCGCACCCGTAGCATCCGAGCAACCCCGCCCCCGCCCGGCAGCCCAGGAGCACCCCGTGTCCGTCGACGCCGACCTCCACCTGCGCTGGCCCGACGGCCTCGCCCCCACCACCGGCGAACTGGCCGCCCTGCTCGGCCTCCGGTACGGGGCGGACGGCGGCCCCTGGGGCGAGGCCACCGCCCCGGACGGCCGCAGCACCATGCGGATCCGCATCTCCACCGACCCCGCCGACCTCCTCGGCCCCCGCCCCGGCCGGGGCGCCGAGCACCGCTACGACCACTGCCTGCTGCTCACCACCGCCCGCCGCGAGCCGTACCCCCTGGACACCTACGCGGTACTCCGCGCCCACGCCCGCGAGACCATCACCCTGCTCCGCCCCCACGGCCTGATCGAGGCCGCCTTCGGCATCGACTCCCCCGGCGCCGACGACTACTGGACGGCCGCCCGCACCCTGCTCGCCCCGGAGCCCGCAGACATCGACCTGACCCTCTGCTGGGGCACCGAAACCCCCACCCAGCACACCACCCGCTACACCGGCCGCCAGATCACCCCCGACCAGCTCGACACCTTCGCCGACCACCTCACCGCCACCCTCACCCGCCCCGGCGAACAACTCGACCTCACCCTCCGGCTCGGCCCCCACCTCCTCCGCCACCAGACCGCCACCCAACCCCCCACCGACCTCCGCCTCCTCCCCTGACCCCACCCCGCACCCACCCCACCCACAGCACCCCCTCCCCCTCCCCACCCCCCACGGGCGCGCGGGCCACCGCCC
>NZ_JBHYGR010000051.1:0-47697 GCF_042738155.1 Kitasatospora sp. NPDC059088
CTCACCCCCACCGTTTTTTTGGCGTTCTCTTTCCGTGGGTGGTTGGGTGGCCGGTGGGTGTCGGGGCTCCCCCCCCCACCCGCGCCCCGGTGACCTGGCTGTCCCTGGCCCGGGCGGCGGTGCGGTCCTGCCGACGCGCGGTCAGAGGTCGGCCGGGCGGGGGAGGGCGCCGCGGGCGCCGGGCGCGGTGACGGCGAAGGCCCCGGCGGCGACGGCGGTGGCGGCCGCGGCGGGCAGGTCGGCCAGCCGGGCGAGACCGGCGGCGAGCGCGCCGCAGAAGACGTCGCCGGCCCCCGTGGTGTCGACCACCCGGACGGTGGGCGCGGGCAGCCGGGTCAGTGCTCCGCCGACGGCGACCAGGGCGCCCGCGCCGCCGAGGGTGACCACCGCCCCCTCGCCCTGCCGGGCCAGCGCGCGGGCCGCCGCCTCGGCGTCCGCGGCGCCCGTGAGCTGCCGGGCCTCGACGGCGTTGGCGACCACCAGCGGGCGGCGTCCGGTGGGCCCGGGGTCGGGCAGCGCACCGGCCGGGGCGGTGTCGTGCAGCCAGCGGGTGCCGCCGCGCGGGCCCGCGGCGGGCAGGGCCGCGGCGACGGCGCGGACGCACGCCGCGGGGACCTCGTTGCTGGTGAGGACGACGTCGACCGGGAGCAGGTGGAGCCGGGCCAGGGCCGTGCCGACCTCGTCCGCGGTCAGGTGGGCGTTCGCGCCGGGCACGACCACGATGCTGTTCTCCCCGGCGGGGTCGACCAGCACGATCGCCTGGCCGGTGGGCGCGTCGGGGTGGGTGTGGACGGCGCCCGTCTCCACGTTCGCGCCGCGCAGGTCGGCTAGCGCCGCCTCGCCCTCGGCGTCGCGTCCGACCTTGGCCACCAGGTGGGTGGCGGCCCCCATCCGGGCCGCGGTCACCGCCTGGTTGGCGCCCTTGCCACCGAAGCCCCGGGTGGCGTCGGTGGCCAGGACGGTCTCGCCGGGCGCGGGGAGCACGGGGCAGCGCAGGATCCGGTCGGTGTTGACCGAGCCGATGACGACGACCCGGCCGGCGGGGAGCAGCTTCATCGTTCCTCTGTACGCGGCGGGGCGCGGCCCGCGCAAGCGGTGCGCGTGAAGGCGCCGGGCGGGGCGGGCGCGGGGCGGTGAGGGTGCCGGGCGGGGGAGTGGGAGGGCGCAGGGAGGGCGCGAGCGGCGTACGGTCGGGGCGCGCACCGGAAGTCGGCCGGTCCGACTTCCGGTGCGAACGGTGTGGCGGCGGGGTGCGGCTTTGATGGCGGCCGGTCCGCATTTATCCGTACCGGGCCCGTGGCCTGGGCACATGCCGCTGTCAAGGGGCGGGCCGGGGCGCGCGGGCGGGCGCGGCGAGCAGTTTTGGGGAGCGGCGTGGCGCGGGTACCACCACGGGTGGCGCTGGTTCGGCCGACGGGGGCGCTGCCCGGTGCGAACGGCATCGGGGCAAGTCGAGGGCAGGGGACGTTGTGATCGTCTGGGTCAATGGCACATTCGGGGCGGGCAAGACGAGCGCCTGCCGCGAGCTGGTGGAACTGCTGCCCGGGAGCGTGCTCTTCGATCCCGAGCTGGTCGGCTTCGGACTGCGCCGGATGCTTCCGGCCGACCGGCTGGCCACGGTGTCCGACTTCCAGGACCTCGCGGCCTGGCGTCGGCTGGTGCCCGAGACGGCCGCCGCGCTGCTCGGCGAGGTGGGCGGGCCGTTGGTGGTGCCGATGACCCTGCTCAGAGAGGACTACCGGGACGAGATCTTCGGTGATCTCGCCGCGCACGGGATCACGGTGCACCACTTCGTCCTGGATCCAGAAGAAACGATCCTGCGAAACCGCATAGCCCAGCGCGAGGAATGCCCGGGCGACCCGGAGCGCAGCGAGCGGGTCCGCACCTGGTGCCTGGAGCACCTGCCGCACTACCGGGCGGCCCGCCGCTGGCTGGTCGGCGACGCCCGGATGATCGACAGCGGCGCGCTCACCCCGCGCGAGACCGCGCACCGGATCGCCGAACTCGTCCGGGTCGGCGCCGCGCGCTGCCCGATCGCCCAGGCCCCCGAGCCGACCGGCGACACCGTGGCCTCGGCCGTGCTGTTCTTCGACGAGCAGGACCGGGTGCTGCTCGTCGACCCGGTCTACAAGCCCGACTGGGACTTCCCCGGCGGCGTGGTCGAACGCGGCGAGGCCCCCACCGACGCCGCCCTGCGCGAGACCGCCGAGGAGCTCGGACTGCGCCTGGACCCCTCGGTGCTGCGGCTGCTCGCCGTCGACTGGGAACCGCGCACCGGCCCGCGCCGCGGCGGCCTGCGGCTGATGTACGACGGCGGCCTGCTCGACGACGCGGGCCGGCAGAACCTGCTGCTGCAACAGGAGGAGCTGCGCGGCTGCCGGTTCGTCACCCTGGACGAGTCGGCCGAGCTGCTGCCGCCGAGCCGCTACCGGCGCCTGGCCGCCGCGCTGGACGCCCGGCGCAGCGGGGAGCTGCGCTACCTGGAGGCGGGGTGCCGGGTGGCGCTCGGCCGCCTGGCCAGCACGGCGGACGCCGCATAGGACCGGGGGAGGGCGGGCCCGGGTGCCGGTCGGCGGCGCGGCCCCGGTCGGCGGCGCGCCCCGGTTGGTGGCGGGGCCGGTGCGGGGGTCAGGATGGGGGCATGCCGTTCACCCTGAGCCATCCCGCCGCCGTCCTGCCCCTGCTGCGTCACGCCGGGGAGCGCGGGCCGCTGGTGGCCTCGGCGCTGGTGGCCGGGTCGATGGCGCCCGACGTGCCGTTCTTCGCCGAGTCGCTGCTGCCCGGGGTGTACGGGCACGGCGGGCTGACCCACGCCTGGTGGGCGGTGCCGACGCTGGACGTGGCGATCGCCGGCGTGCTGGTGGCGGGGTGGCACGGGCTGCTGCGGGCGCCGCTGGTGGGCCTGCTGCCCGAACGGTGGGCGGGCGGCGCCGAGGCGTTGACGGTCCGCCGGGCCGCGGCGGCCGGTGCGGGCGGTACCGGCGGCTGCGGCGGTGCCGGGGGCCTGGGCGCGGACGCGGCCTGGTTCGTGGTCTCGGCGGCGGTCGGCGCGGCCACCCACGTCGGCTGGGACGCGTTCACCCACGGCGGCCGGCTGGGCGTGCGGCTGCTGCCCGTACTGGACCGGACGGTGGCCGGGGTCCCGGTCTACGAGGTGCTGCAGTACGGGAGTTCGGCGCTCGCGCTGGCCGCGCTGGGCGGCTGGGCGGCGCGCGCGGTGCGGGCCGTCGAACCGGTGGCCCCGGCCGTGCGGCTCGCGCCGCGGACCCGGCGGACGGCCACCGCTGTGCTGGCCGCGGCGACCGTGGCCGGGGTGCTGCACCGGATCGGCCCGCTGCGCCGCAACCTCGTCCCGGAGGTGTGCTTCGGGGCCGGTGCCGGGCTCGCGGTGGGTGCGGTCGGCTACGCGGCGGTGGTCGCGGCCGCCCGCCGGTGGCGTGGCGGGCGGCCCGGGACCGGTGCGAACTCCCGTCAGACGGTGCGCAGTTCCGCGTAGCGGCGGAGGAAGAGTGCCTCGGTGAGGGCCATCCGCTCCAGCTCCTGCGGGTCGACGCTCTCGTTGACGGCGTGGATCTGGGTGGTCGGGTCCTCGACGCCGACCAGCACGATCTCGGCCTGCGGGTAGAGCGAGCGCAGGGTGTTGCAGAGCGGGATCGAGCCGCCCTCGCCGGCCGCGACCATCGCGGTGCCGAAGGCCTCGGCCATCGCCTCGCCCATCGCCTCGTAGGCCGGGCCGGTGGTGTCGGCGCGGAACGGCGCGCCGTTGCCGTGGCGCTGGAGGGTCAGCCGGGCTCCGAGCGGGACCCGCGCCTCCAGGTGGGCCACCAGGGCGTCCTGGGCGGCCCCGGTGTCGGTGCCCGGCGGGACGCGCAGGGAGATCAGCGCCTTGGCGGCGGCCTGCACCGAGGAGGTGGCGCCGATCACCGGCGGGGCGTCGATGCCCAGGACGGTGACGGACGGGCGGGCCCACAGGCGGTCGGAGATGCTGCCGGTGCCGGTCAGGGCGACGCCGTCGAGCACCTTGGCGTCGGCGCGGAACTGCTCCTCCGGGTACTGCACGCCCTCCCAGGTCTGGTCGGCGGCCAGCCCGGCGACCGCGACGTCGCCGTTCTCGTCGTGCAGCGAGGCGAGCACCTTGATCAGCGACTGCAGCGCGTCGGGGGCGGCGCCGCCGAAGGCACCGGAGTGCAGGTTGCCGGCCAGGGTGGTGACCGAGGCCTCGACCACCGTCATGCCGCGCAGCGAGGCGGTCACGGTCGGCAGGCCGGGGGCGAAGTTGCCGGTGTCGCCGATCACGATGGCGTCGGCGGCCAGCAGCCCGGGGTGGGCCTCGGCGTAGCGCTCCAGGCCGCCGGTGCCCTGCTCCTCCGAGCCCTCCACGATGATCTTCAGGCCGACCGGGTAGTCGTCGCCGTACACCTGGCGCAGCGCCCGCAGGGCGGTCAGGTGCATCAGGATGTTGCCCTTGCAGTCGGCGGCGCCGCGCCCGTACCAGCGGCCGTCGCGCTCGGTCAGCTCGAAGGCCGGGCTGTCCCAGCCGCTCTCGTCGAGCGGGGGCTGCACGTCGTAGTGCGAGTAGAGCAGGACGGTCGGGGCGCCCTCGGGGCCGGGCAGCTCGCCGTAGACGGACTGGGTGCCGTCCGGGGTGTCCAGCAGCCGGATGCCGGTCAGGCCCTCGGCGGCGAAGGCCTCGGCGACCCAGTGCGCGGCCTTCTGGCACTCCTCGACCGGGAACTGGCGCGGGTCGGCGACCGACTGGAAGGCGACCAGCTCGGCGAGGTCGGTGCGGGCACGGTCCATCAGGGACCGGACGGCGTCGGCCAGGGGCTGTGACATCGGGGCTCCGAAGGGGACGGGTCCGCCCGGAGGGTGGTGCGGGCGGAGGGGGTCGGTTGGGGTACCGCCGATCATAGGCGGAGCCGTCCGGGGGGCTTCGGGGAGCTTCCCCGTCGGGGGGTGGTGCGGCGTCCGGAAGGCCGGGCGGACGCATAGGATTGGTCGACGTGACTGACTCCGGAAGCCCTGATTCCCGTAGCCCGATCGACAGCCCGCCGGACGGCCCGTCGGACGAGGCGCTCGGCGTCCCGCTCGACGGGGCGCTCGACGAGGCGCCGCAGCCGCCCGACGGCGTCTGGGACGTCGTGGTGGTCGGCGCCGGACCGGCCGGGGCCTCGGCCGCGCACGCCGCCGCCGCGCAGGGCCGCCGGGTGCTGCTGCTCGACAAGGCCGAGCACCCCCGCTACAAGACCTGCGGTGGCGGCATCATCGGCCCGTCCCGGGACAGCCTGCCGCAGAACTTCGAACTGCCGCTGCAGGACCGGGTGTCGGCCGTCACCTTCGCCTACGACGGGCAGTACACCCGGACCCGGCGGTCCAAGCGGATGCTGTTCGGGCTGGTCAACCGGGACGAGTTCGACCTGCGGCTGGTCCAGTCCGCCAAGCAGGCCGGGGCGGTGCTGGTCACCGGAGTGACCGTCACCGGGGTCGAGCAGCGCGGCGGCGAGCACCGCACGGCCGTGGTCACGGCCGCCGACGGGCGCACCTTCGAGGCCCGGGCGGTGGTCGGCGCGGACGGCAGCGCCAGCCGGATCGCCCGGCACGTGGGCGTCACCTTCGACCAGATCGACCTCGGCCTGGAGGCCGAGATCCCCGTCCCGCCGCAGGTGGCCGCCGACTGGTCGGGCCGGATCCACCTCGACTGGGGCCCGCTGCCCGGCAGTTACGGCTGGGTGTTCCCGAAGACCGAGACCAGCAGCCTGACCGTGGGCGTCATCTCGGCGCGCGGCGACGGCGAGCGGACCAAGCAGTACCTCGCCGACTACATCCGGCGCCTGGGCCTGTCCGGCTTCCCGCCGCGGGTCGAGTCCGGGCACCTGACCCGCTGCCGGGCCGAGGACTCGCCGCTCTCCCGCGGCCGGGTCCTGGTGGCCGGGGACGCGGCCGGACTGCTGGAGCCGTGGACCCGCGAGGGCATCTCGTACGCGCTGCGCTCCGGCCGGCTGGCCGGGGAGTGGGCGGTGCGGATCGCGGAGGCGGGCGACGCGGGCACGGTGCGGCGCGAGGCGCTGAACTACGCGTTCGCGATCAAGGCCGGGCTGGGCGTGGAGATGCGCGCGGGCAAGCAGCTGCTGAGCGCCTTCGAGCGGCGGCCGTACCTGTTCCACACGGCGGTCACCACGGTGCCGGCGGCGTGGCGGGCGTTCGCCCGGACCACCCAGGGGCACACCACCTTCGCGCAGCTGCTGCGGCAGAACCGGGCGGCGCGCAAGCTGATGGCGATGGCCGCCCGGTAGCGGGATCCGGCCCGTGGTGCGGGGACGGTCGGCTAGGTGAGCCCGGCTACTTGAGCCCGGTGTCGAGGGCGGACATCAGGCTGCCCGCCGGGGTGTCGCCGGACATCTCCCAGATCATGCCGCCGAGCAGGTTCTTCGATTTGAGGTAGGCCGTCTTCTGGGCGATCGACCAGGCGTCGTCGAAGGTCCACCACTGCCCGTTCGCGCCCGTGTAGCCGTACGTGGCCACGGACTTGGGATCGTGGTAGACGGTGAGGCCCGGCACGCCGGTGACCAGGTTCTGGTACCCGCGGGTGCCGGCCTCCTCGGCGAACTGGCCGGGCGCCGCGCCGTTCGCGGACTGCCAGACGCCGTGGGCGCCGCCGTCCGCCACGCCCTGCCAGCCGCGCCCGTAGAACGGGAAGCCGATGGTCAGTTTGCGCGGGTTGACCCCGGCGGCGAGGTAGGTCTGGACGGCGCTGTCCACGCTGAAGTGGAAGGCGTAGGGGTCGTTCGGGTCGGGGTAGAGGTTGGAGGCCTGGCCGGTGCGGTTGGGCTCCCAGGAGTTGTCGCTGCCCGAGCCGTGGAAGTCGTAGCCCTGGACGTTGGCGATGTCGAGCGAGGTGAAGACCTTGCCGAGGTTCCAGCCGGCCGCGACCTTGGCCGGGTCGGCCGGGGTGAAGGCGGTGAGCAGCTTGTGCGGGCCGCCCAGCGCGTCGAGCTGCTTGCGGAACTCGGCGGCCAGCAGGGTCAGGTCGGTCTTGTCGTTCGCGCTCCAGTGGTTGCCCGGGTGGCCGTCGCCGGAGCCGGGCCACTCCCAGTCGAGGTCGATGCCGTCGAAGATCCCGGCGGCCACGCCGTCACCGCCGGCGCCGTTGTAGGCGGGCAGGTTGCCCTTGATCCAGGTGTCCACGCAGGACTTGACGAACTTCTGCCGGGACGCGTCGGTGGCGGCGACGTCGGAGAAGTACTTGGAGTACGTCCAGCCGCCGAGCGAGACGACCACCTTGAGGTTCGGGTACTTGGCCTTGAGCTTCTTCAACTGGTTGAAGTTGCCCCGGAGTTTGCCCCAGCCGTCGTCGGCCACGCCGTCCACCGACTGGTCGGCGCTCATCGGGCGGGCGTAGTCGGCGTCGGCGTCACCGGCGCCGGTGCCCTGGTCCGGGTCCTCCGGGTTGGCGGTGGTGCCCTTGGTGACGCCCGCGAGGCAGGTCAGGTTGACCGGATCGATGTTCTCGAAGGCGTAGTTGACGATGTCGAGCTTGGCCGCGCTGCCCGAGGTGTCGAGGTTCTTGACGAAGTACTGGCGGCCGTAGATGCCCCACTGGACGAAGTAGCCGACCCGGGCGTACTTGCCGGCGCCGACGATGTCCGCGGTGGTCACGGCGAGCGGCGCGGAGGCGGGTGAGGCGTTGTCGGCGGGGTCGCGGGCCTTCACCGTGAAGGTGTAGGCGGTGGACGGCGAGAGGCTGCCGACGGACGCGGTCAGCGTGCCGCCGTCGACCGTCGTCACCAGGGTGGCGCCCTGGTAGACGTCGTACGCGGCGACCCGGACGTTGTCGGTGGCGGCGTTCCAGGCGAGCGTCACGTCGGAGGAACCGACCGACGTGGCACGGAGGTCGGTGGGCGCGGTCGGCGGGACGGTGTCCGTGGACGGGTCGAAGGTGCTGGCGGTCACGGGGGCGCTGAGCGGGCCGGTGTTGCCGCGGCTGTCCTTGGCCCGGACGGTCAGGGTGTACGAGGTGGCCGGGGTGAGCCCGGTGACCAGGGCGTTGGCGGTCGGGCCGGAGGCGAGCACGGTGGCGCCGTTCAGCACGTCGTAGGAGGCGACCGGGAAGTCGCCGCCGGTGGCAGCCGGCCAGCTCAGGGCGAGGGTGTGCGCGGTCGACCCGGTGACGGTGGGGGTGCCCGGCGCGGAGGGCGGGACGTCGGCGGAGCCGTCGCACTTGTCGCCGTTGATGCGGCAGTTGAGCGGGGTGGAGACCGGGCCGGTGCCGACGAACCAGAAGCTGTACGGCTCGGTGGTGCTGTGGGCGTTGACGGTCGCGTTGTAGTAGGCGGCGGTGGCGGTGACGTGCCGGCCGTTGACGGTCGCGGTGCCGTTGCTGGTGTTGCCCAGGGTGACGCCGGTGGGCAGGTCGAAATCCAGGGTCCAGCCGGTGACGGCGGTGGCGTTGTCGTTGTGGACGATGTACGTGCCCTGCCACCAGGAGCCGTTGTCGGCGGTGGTGAAGGTGGCGGTGAGCTTGCCCGCCGCGAGCGCGGGGGCGGCGAGTGCGGTCAGGACGGCGAGTGGGAGGAGCAGGACGGACAGCAGTGCCAGCAGTCTGCTGCGCATGCGGGGGCGTCCCGCCCGGGATCGAGCGGACATGGTTCTCCCTGTGGCTGTGGGGGTTGGACAGGGTGACGTAGAACCGGGGTGATCCGTGGGCGACCGGTGCCCGCGCCGTGGGGGGCGGGGGCATGGGCACTGTAGGAGGACTGGACCAATGCGTCAACAGGTATGTACCAATGGGGAGTTGGGGAGGTCGCCGGGTGGCGGGGTGGCGGGGTGGCGGGGTGGCCGGGCGGCCGGTCGGCGGGCCGGCGGGGCGCTCACCGGCCGCCGGAGAGCTCGTCCCCGAGCGCGCTGCGCCGGTAGAGCACCGAACGGCCGTGCCGGGCCCGGCTGACCAGACCGGTGGCGGCCAGCACGGACAGGTGCTGGCTGACCGCCCCCGGGGTGACGCCCAGGCGGTAGGCGAGCTCGGTGGTGGAGGCCGGCTCGGCGAGCAGGCCGAGCAGCCGGGCCTTCGGTGCGCCGACCAGGGCCTCCAGCGCGCGCGGCGGCACCGGCGGGCCCTGGCCGGCCATGGCGGCCTGGCCGCGCGCCGGGTAGCAGATCTGCGGGGCGCGGGTGCTGTCGATCATGGTGATCGCGCCCCGGACGAAGAAGGTCGGGCTGAGCACCAGTCCGCGCCCGTCCACGGCGGTCTCCACGTCCCCGTCCGTCCAGTGCCGGTTGATCGACAGCGCGCCGTCCGCCCACTCCAGACGGTGGTCGAGGTCGGTGAACAGCGCCGTCGCGCCGTGCTGGGCCAGCACCCGGGCCCGGTACACCAGGTCGGCCTCCAGGACCGCGCGGGCCTGCGGCCACCAGGCGGGTGCGAGGCACGCCTCCCAGTACTCCTCCAGGGAGTCGCAGATCCGGCTCAACAGCCGGGCCGGATCCGCCAGTCCGGCGTCGAGCAGGGCGGGCAGCGGCTGCCCGTGCGGCCGGAAGGTCAGCTCCAGTTCGCCGCGCAGCTGCTCCGGCGGGAGGGCGCGGACGGTGGCGAGCTGGGTGCGGAACTCCGGTGCGGGGGAGGACGGTCGGGGGGTCAGGAAGTCGGGGACCCAGCGGTTCTCGGCGACCAGGGAGAGCAGCAGCCGGGAGTCCAGGCGCGCGAACGAGGGGCCCAGCCGCTCGAAGGCCGGGCTCTGGAGCCGGTACCGGCCCGGGTGGGTCCACATCCGCAGGCTGAGCACGGCCTCCAGGATCGGGGAGTAGGCGAACCAGGTGCTGGCGAGGTCGGCCAGCCGGAGGGTGAAGCGGTGCACCGGGGTCCTCCCGTCGGCTGCCGGTCGTCGAGCTTTTAGCCAGAGCCTAAAGGAGTGTCGGGTGCGGCCCGCCCGACGGTGGAATCCTCGGCATGACCACCACACCGGCGGAGTCCTCCGCACCAGCCTTCGGCGTGCCCGCGCACCAGCCGAACGGCCGCCTGCCCGGGGCCCTCCGGCGCCGCCTCCACCCCGATCCGACGGTCCGTCGACTGGCCGGGATCACCCTGGTCAACACGGTGGGCAACGGCCTCTCGCTGGCCGTCGCGGTGCTGTTCTTCACCCGGGTGCTCGGACTGAGCGCGGCCCAGCTGGGGTTCGGGATGACGGCCGCCGGTCTGTGCGGGGTCGCCGCCAGCGTGCCGGCCGGCCGGGCCGCCGACCGCTGGGGCGCCCGGCGGGTCCTGGTCGTGCTGGTCTCGATCGAGGCCGTGGGCACGGCCGGGTACGCGCTGGTGCACGGCTACGCCGCGTTCGTGGCCCTGGCCTGCGCCGTCTCCGCGGTGGACCGCGGCGCGGCCGCGGTGCGGAACGCGCTGTACGCCCAGGTGCTGCCCGCCGACCGCCGGGTGGCCGGTCGGGCGTACCTGCGGGTGGTGACCAACATCGGCATCTGCCTGGGGACCGGCCTCGGCGCGATCGCGCTCCAGTTCGACACCCGGCCGGTCTACCTGGCGGCGATCCTGGCCGACGCCGTCTCGTACGTGGCCGTCGCGCTGCTGATGTACCGGCTGCCGGCGGAGGCGGGCGCGGGGCCGGGTGCCTCCGCACCGGTTGCCGCCTCGGCCTCGGGCGGGGCGGGCGTCGGGCAGAGCGTCGGGCAGGGTCGGCGGCGCAACCCGGCGCTGCGCGACGGTCCGTTCCTGGTGGTGACCGCGCTGTGTTCCGTCCTCGGGCTGCAGTTCGCCGTCCTGGAGGTCGGCGTCCCGCTGTGGATCGTCCAGCAGACCGACGCGCCGCGGATCACCGTCGCCGGCGCTTTCATCGTCAACACCCTGATGGTGATCGCCCTCCAGGTGCGGGCCACCCGGGGCACCGAGGAGCGGACGGCCGCCGCCCGGGCCTGCCGGCGCGCCGGGCTGGTGCTGGCCGCCTCCTGCCTGGTCATCGCCATGGCGCACGGCCTGCCCGGGATCCTCGCCGCCGCCGTGGCACTGGTCGGGATCGGGTTGCAGTCGCTCGCCGAGGTGATGGGACAGGCGGGCGGCTGGGCGCTGAGCTACGACCTCGCGGGCGAGCACGAACACGGCGCCTACCAGGGGGTGTTCAACGCGGGCTCGGCGGCCGCGATGATGGCCGGACCGGCGGTGGTCAGCACCGCGGTGATCGGGTACGGGGTGGCCGGGTGGGCGGTGCTGGGCGCGGCGCTGCTGGCGGCGGGCCTGGCGATGGGGCCCGCCGTCCGGTGGGCCGGACGGCGGGAGGCGCGGCTGCGGGCGGCCTGAGGGGGCCGGAGCGAGGAGCTCTGGGGTGAGGAGCTCTGGGGTGAGGAGCTCTGGTGCGAGGGGGCGTACGGGCGTTACTCCGGGACGACCGCCGTCGCCTCGATCTCGATCAGCACGTCGGGCCGGAACAGCGCCGCGACCTGCATCGCCGAGGCCGCCGGGAGCGGCAGGTCGCCCAGGTACTCGTTCCGGGCGTCCCGGATCGCCGCGAGGTGGGCGATGTCGGTCATGAAGAAGGTGAACTTGACGACGTCCGAGAAGTCCGCGCCGGCGGCGGCCAGGCAGCGGCGCAGGTTCTCGAAGATCTGACGCGCCTGGGCCTTCGGGTCACCCGCGCCGACCAGGTCCCCGTGCTCGTCGAAGGCGACCTGCCCGGAGACCTGGACCAGTCGGCCGGTGCCGGTGACGACGTGGGTGTAGCCCTTCGCGGGGAAGACGCCCGGCGGCTGGGTGATGTGGGTGAGGTGCGTGGTGGTCATGGTGCCCGATCGTGCGCCACCGCAGGCCGGGACCGCAAGCGGCCGCCCCCGGTCAACCCGCCGGTCAGCGCACCACTTCGGGCAGCTCGCGCAGGAACGCCCGGTCGGTGCACGGCAGTTGGGCAGCGGGGCCGGAGGAGCGCAGCACCACGTCCAGGACCTCGCCCGGGTCGGCGGCGTAACCCCCGCTGGCCCAGGCGGCGTTGGCCTCCACCACCGCCCAGCCCCGGTCCGTCCGGCCGACGTCCACCACCACCGCGCTCGGCAGCGGGGCGTGCGAGGCCGAGGCGGCCAGCACGTCGCGGGCGAAGGCCAGCACCTCGGGGCCGTCCGCCCCGAGCGGTGCGACGGCCAGGTCACCGTCCCGCGCGTAGCGCGAGCCCGTCCGCGCCGCGCCGTCCAGGACGAACAGCCGGTACTCCGTGCGGAATCGTACGACCTCGCTCACCAGCACCGGGGTGTCCCCGTCCAGCAGCCCGGGCCCGGGCAGCGCGCTGCCGTCGGGGTAGACCCGGGCGGCGAACAGCTTGTCCGCGGGCGGTTTCACGAAGGCCGGGCCGCCCAGCGCACGGGCCTCGGCCAGCGTGGTCGCGCAGACCCGTCGGCCGGTCAGCGCGAGCGGCAGTCGGGCGAGCCAGTCCTCGGCGGGCTCCAGCAGGGCGAGGCCGAGCTCCCGGCCGACCGCGTCCGCGAACAGCGGCCCGCCGTACACGTGCACCGCGGCGCCGAGCAGCTCGCGCGGCGCCCGCCAGGAGGCGGCGGTGCACGCGCGCAGGCCGCGCAGCCCGGCGGCGGTGCGCAGCTGGAGGCCGGTCTCGTTGATGCGCGGGGCGAGCAGCAGGACCGGGGGGTCGGTGGTCATGGGCCCATGCTGACGGGCGGACCGGGGCTGCCACCAGCGGTTTTCGACCCGGCGGCCGGAGGGTGACGGTCGGCTCGGGCCGAGGGGTGCCGGTCGGCTCTGGCCGCGGGGCGGGTGGGCGTGCCAGAGTCGTGCGGGCGCGGACCTCTCCGAGGCGACCGGCGCGGACCCGACGGTGGGCCCGCGCGGCCTGGTCGAGCTGCAGAAGGCGATCGTGGACTGCACCAAGCCGGTCATCGCCGTGGTCGACGGGCACGCCCGGGCCGGCGGCCTCGGCCTGATCGGCGCGGCGGACCTCGCCGTCGCCGGACCGGCCGCGACCTTCGCCTTCACCGAGGTCCGGCTCGGCCTGGCGCCCGCCGTCATCTCGCTGCCGCTGCGCCCCAAGCTGGAGCCGCGCGCCGCCTCCCGCTACTACCTGACCGGCGAGGTCTTCGACGCCGCCGAGGCGGCCCGGATCGGTCTGATCACCCAGGCGGCCGAGTCCAGCGAGTCCACCGGGGTGCTGGTGAAGGGGCTGCTGGACGCGCTGCGCCAGGGCTCGCCGCAGGGGCTGGCGGAGTCCAAGCGGCTGGCCAACGCCGAGGTGGCGCGCTCCTTCGCGCGGGACGCGGACGAGCTGGTGCAGCTGTCGGCGCGGCTGTTCGGGTCGGCGGAGGCGCAGGAGGGGATGCGGTCGTTCCTGGAGAAGCGGCCGGCGGCCTGGGTGCGCTGAGCTCCTGGGCCGGGCCGGGCCTGGCTGGGCCTGGCTGGGTCGGGCTGGGCTGGATCGAGCCGGGCCGGGCCGGACCTGACTCCGGCCCGGCCCGACCGGGGTCAGATCGTCGCGGCGGTCCGCCAGTGGTCGAACAGGTCCTGGTCGCCGCTGAGCTCGACCCGCCCGGCCCGCTCGACGGTCAGCCGGTTCCAGAGCAGCGGGTAGAGCTCGGCCGCCGGACCGCTGACCGTCAGGTCGGCGGGCTCGGGGCGCTCCTCCGTGGTGACGGCGAGCGGCTCCCGGGAGAGCGTCAGGTGCCAGGAGCTGGCCCCGTCGGTCGGCCGGATCCGGATGGTGCGCGGGTCGTCGCTGTGCACCGTGGACCGGCCGCGGAGCAGGAAGCCGCGCAGCAGTTCGTCGATGCCGTCCAGGGCGAGCGTGCCGTCGACGCCCGGGCCCGGCGAACCGGCCGCCGCGTCGGCGTCGAAGCGGTGCACGGCGGTCTCGTGCGCCTGGCGCCGGGCCCAGAAGGCCAGCGGGCTGGGCGCGGGCAGGAAGGTCCAGCACTCGACGTCGGCGGGGGCCTCGGACAGCACGGTCAGCAGGGCGGCGTGGCCCTCCCGGTACCAGTCGAGCAGTGCGGCGTCGGAGGGGTCCGGGCCGACCACGGCCTGCCGGTCCGCGCCCTCCGGCGGGGCGCTCAGGCCCTTCGCCGGGAAGGCGGCGGCCCAGCGGTGGACCTGGCCGATGTGGCGCAGCAAGTCGCTCAACCGCCAGTCCGGGCAGGTCGGGACGGGCGTGGTGAGGTCGGTGCGGGCGGCGGCGTCGGCCAGCAGGGCGCCCTCGCGGCGGACTGCTTCGATGTGCTCGGAGATCTCCATGGGACGGAGTGTTCCACTGCCGACGGACATCGGTGGCGGATTTCGGACGGCCGCGGGGGACGGCCGCGGGGACGGTCCGGGAGTGGCCCGGGGCGGGCCCGGGGGTGGTGCTGAAGGGGGCGGTGGGGCCGGTGTGATGTCGGCCTCCCGGTCACCGGACGGACGCTACGGGCCGGTAACGTGAGCGCATGCCGATAACCCGTTCCCTCCTCTCCGCCGTCCGGGACGGCGGCCGCCGGGCCGCCGGGCGCCTCGTCCACCGGGGCTGGCGCTGGGTGCAGCGGACCGGCGCGGTCAGCAACCGGAACCCCGGTCCGTACCGGTTCGGCGAGCTGGGCGACGGCACCACCCTCGCCTTCCCGCTCGGGGCGGTGTTCAACGAACGGTGGATCACCATCGGGCCGTTCTCGATCATCGGCGAGCGGGTCACCATCAGCGCGGGCTTCCTGCCCGGGCTCGACCTCGGGCCGGAGCCGATCGTACGGATCGGCGGCGGCTGCGTGATCGGGCGGGACAGCCACATCGTCGGCCACCAGTCGATCGTGATCGGCGACGACGTCTGGACCGGCCCCGGGGTGTACGTCAGCGACCAGGCGCACGAGTACCGGGACACCGAGCTGCCGATCGGCAAGCAGTGGCCGCGCAACGAGCCGGTGGAGATCGGCGCCGGCAGCTGGATCGGCACCGGCGCGGTGATCATGCCGGGGGCGCGGATCGGCCGCAACGTGGTGGTCGCGGCCGGTGCGGTGGTGCGCGGCGAGGTGCCCGACCACAGCGTGGTCGCCGGGGCCCCGGCCAAGGTGGTCCGGCGCTGGACCGAGGAGGAGGGCTGGCAGCCGCCGCTGCGGCACGAACCGCCCCGGCCGCTGCCGGACGGGGTGACGGCGGAGCAGTTGCGGGCCCTGGTGGGGTGGGACCTGCGGCTGCCGGGGGAGCAGGACTGAGATCGTTCTGTCGACCCTGAGCTGTCGACCTCGAGATGCTGGCCCCGAGCTGCTGACCCCGGGGCGTTGATTTCGGGGCGTTGATTTCGGGACGGCGCCCGCGCCGCGGTCGGCGCGGGTGCCGTCGTTTCACGACCAGTGGGCCGGGGCCGACCGTTCGGCCGTCCGGGCCGCGATCGCGGCGGTGATCCGTAGGACGTCGGCCGGGCGCGCCGGGTCCAGCCCGGTGAGCACGGCGATCCGGCGCAGCCGGTAGTCGACGGTGTTGGGGTGCAGGTGCAGGGCGCTCGCGGTCTGTCGGCGGTTGAGGCCGCCGGCCAGGTGGATGCGCAGGGTGGTGAGCAACTCTCCGCCGTCGGCGAGGGGTTCGAGCAGGGCGGCGAGCCGGGCGCGGGCCTGGCTGGGCCGGGTGAGCTGGTACTCCAGCAGCACGTCGTCCAGCCGGTGCAGCCCGGGCGGTCGGCCGAACGCCCGGGCGACGTCCAGGACTTCATAGGCGAGGGCGGCGGCGCCGGGCACCTCTGCCGGCACCGCGGCGGCCGCTCCGGCCAGCACGGGCACACCGGCGGCTCGGGCCGCGGCGGCGAGGGTGGCGCCGAGCCGGGGCCAGTCGGCCCCGTCCTCGGAGCCGTCGGCCGATCCGTTCTCGGAGCCGTCGGCGGGCCCGTCGGCCCGGTTGGTCGGGGACGGCAGCGGGAGGAGCAGCAGGCCGCCCGAGGGGGTGAGCGTGGAGAGCGCCGACTGCCGTGTGCGGTGGTCGAGTTCGGCGAGGAAGCGGCGCAGCTTGCGGCGGGCGGCGATGGCCGGGTCGATGCCGGGGGAGTGTTCGTCCGGGTGGTCGGCGAGGGACAGGCAGAGCACGGCGTAGCCGGCCGGCAGTTCGGTGCCGGCCCGGGCGGCCACCTCCTCGGCGGGGGTGCCGGCGAGCAGTGCGGTCAGGAGGGACTGCCGGGCGGTCGAGCTCCGGTCGCCGGCCGACTGCTGCCCGTCCAGGTAGCCGGCGCCGGCGGCGGTGGTGGCCCGGCGGAGCTGGTCGAGCAGCAGGCGGTTGAGCAGCACCAGGTCGGCGGCGTCCCCGGCGTGGGCGTCCCGGGTGAGGAACTCCCAGCAGACCTCCAGTCCGAGGTGGTGGGCGAGCAGGACGGCGTCCAGCGGCAGGCCCTCCTCGGCGCGGCGCGCTGCGGCCTCCCGTACGGCGGTGAACTCCTCGGCGGGGGCGGGGAGTCCGGTGCGGACGGCGTGGGCCAGGCCGCGGATGCGGCGCTCGGTGTCCCGGGTGAGTTCGCCGGTGAGCTGCTCGCGCGGGAGGCGGTGGTAGACCGGCACCCGTTCCAGCAGGGCGGTGACCACGACGGCGGCCAACGCGCGGGCGCCGCCGAGGAGTCTCTGGTCGGCCGGGAGTCCGCCGATCACCGGGACGCGCCACGGCGAGGGGTGGTCGGCGGCGCCGGTGGCCGTGGCGGTGGCCGTGTGGGTGGCCGTGTCGGTTGCGGTGGCCGTTTCGGCAGAGGCGTCGGCGGGCCGGTGCGCGGGGAGTTCGGCGGAGCGGCTGGTGGGGGTGCAGTGGGGCGCGTTGTGACCGGTCACAGAGAACACCGTCCAGGTCTGGGGGACGCCCAAGGGCCGGGCCGGAAGGGTGACCGCATCATTGAGCCACTCGGGTTACCTGTTGGTAACAAACTTCCGCTGTGGAGGCAACAGTTGAGAACCCCACTTCTCCGCTTCTCCGCAACTCCGCTGCGCCGCCGGTTCGGCGGAGCCTTCGGCGCGGCCGTCCTGGCGGGCGCGCTGCTGGTCGCCGCTGCGGCCCCCGCCGCGGCCGCCCCGGCCGTCGCCACCCCGGCCGCTGCCGCGGCCCCAGCCTCGGCCGCGCTCCCGCCCGACGGTGACTCGGTGGCCTCGCCGCCCGGCGCCAACGACTGGAGCTGCCGGCCGTCCGCCGCCCACCCCGACCCGGTGGTGCTGGTGCACGGCACCTTCGCCAACCGCTACGAGAACTGGCTGGCGCTCTCCCCGCTGCTCAAGGGCCTCGGGTACTGCGTCTTCGCCCTCGACTACGGCACCGTTCCGGGCATCACCTCCACCGGCAGCGGTCTGCTGCTGCCGATCGGCGGCCTCGGTCCGGTGCCCGCCTCGGCGGCCCAACTCGCCCACTTCGTCGACCTGGTGAGGTCCGCGACCGGTGCGGCCAAGGTCGACATCGTCGGCCACTCCCAGGGCGGCATGCTGCCGAACTACTACCTCAAGTTCCTCGGCGGGGCCTCCAAGGTGGACAGGCTGATCGGCCTGGCACCGTCCAACCACGGCACGACCCTCGACGGGATCACCAAGCTGGCGCCGTACTTCCCCGGCGTCGCCGACCTGATCTACACCGTCTGCCAGGCCTGCCGCGACCAGGCGGTGGGCTCCGCCTTCAACGCCACCATGGCTTCCCGGCCGGACACCGTGCCGGGCGTGCACTACACGGTGATCTCGACCGTGTACGACGAGGTCGTCACCCCGTGGCGGACCCAGTTCCTGAACGGGCCGGACGTGGACAACCAGGTGCTCCAGGACCACTGCCCGGTCACCCTCGCCGAGCACGTCGCCATCGCGTTCTCGCCGACGGCGCTGCACCTGGTGACCAACGCGCTGGACCCGGCGCACGCCACGCCGGTGTTCTGCGGCTGACGCGGCCGGTGCCGCCGCTGCCCGTACCCCCGGTTCCGGCGGGGGTACGGGCAGCGGGCTGCTCAGTCGGTGGTGCGGAGTGCGGAGGTGCGGAAGGTGATCGCGGCGGTGACGCCGTCGGGCCGCAGCTCGTGGGTGCCCAGTGCGTCGAGTACTGCGGCGTCGAGGGCCGGTGCGTCGAGTACTGCGGCGTCGTAGCGGCCGAGTTCGGTGCCGCCGTCGACGACGGCCGTACCGGCCAGGCAGACCAGCAGGACGGTCGACCCCTCCGGGACGGCGACACTGCCGGGCCCGGTCCGGAGCTCCACGACGGCGTCGGCCCGGCCGCGGCGGGTCATCACGTTGAAGTCCACCACCGGGCCGCCGAGCAGCCGGCAGTCGGTGGCGGCGTCGCCCGGGAAGGCGAACGGGCGGAACGGGGCGTCGACCAGCTGCTCGACGCCGTCCACGGCGAGCGCCATGCCGGCGCCCTCGACCAGGGTGATCACCCGGTCGATCCCGGGGAACGGCGAGAACGGGCCGGCCGAGGCGACATCGGCGAGGCTCACCCGCCAGTCGAAGTCGGCCATCCCGGCCCCGGCGGGGGACCCGGCGACCTCCCGGGTCACCCCGCCCCCGTTGAGCCACGGGGTGGCCGGGCGCTCGCTCGCCCGCAGTACCTGGATGCGTCCGGTGGTGGTCATGGGTCCGCATCCTGCCACTGCCGGGGCGGGTCCGTCAGTGCCGCCCGGCCGTCAGTGCCGTTCGACCGCGAGCCCCGGCCGTCAGTGCTGCCGGACCGTCAGCGGCAGCAGGGCCGCGGCGGTGGCCGCGACCGCGACCGTGGTCAGGGCGAGCGGCAGTCCGACCGCATCGGCGAGGAAGCCGATCACCACGGGCCCGATCAGCATCCCGCCGTACCCGAGCGTCGAGGCGAGCGCGACGCCCTGCGGCCCGCCCGCCGCACCGGCGCGCGCGATGGCGAGCGGGAACAGGTTGGCCAGCCCGAGGCCGACCAGGACGAACCCGCCGATGGCCACCGGCACCGACGGGGCCAGGGCGGCGAGCAGCATGCCGGCCGCGGCGGTGAGTCCGCCGAGCAGCATCAGCCGGTTCTGGCCCAGCCGGATGGACAGCCAGGTGCCGCCCACCCGTCCGCTGGTCATGGCGAAGGCGTACGCGGCGTACCCGGCGGCGGCGGTGCCCGCGCCCGCGTGGACGTCGTCGGTGAGGTGGAGGGTGGTCCAGTCGGCGACGGCGCCCTCGCCGTACGCCGTGCACAGGGCGGTGAGGCCGAGCAGCAGGACCAGCAGGCGGACGTGCCTCCCGCCGGCCGGAGCGCCGGCCGGAACGCTGGTTGGAGCGTCGGCCGGGCCGGGGGTCCGGTCCGGGGCGACCATCGGCGCGGCCGGGCTGCGCAGCAGGACGACGCCCGCGCCGACGGTCACGGCGAGTCCCAGCAGGCCGCCGAGCGCGAGCGCCCACGCGGTGGTCAGCCGCTCGGCGAGCAGTCCGCCGATGCCCGCGCCGAGCAGCCCGCCCAGGCTGTACCCGGCGTGGAAGCTGGGCATGACCGGCCGGCGCAGCTGGGCGACCAGGTCGACGGCGGCGCTGTTCATGGCGACGTTGGCGCCGCCGTACCCGGCGCCGAACAGCACCAGCACCCCGCCGAGCGAGTACACCGAATGGGTGTGCGCGGGCAGCGGGACGGCGAGGGCGAGCAGGGCCAGCGAGGCCACGGTGACCGGGCGCGAACCGTAGCGCAGGCAGAGCCGACCGACGGCCGGCATGGTGAGGACGGCGCCGACGGACAGGCAGAGCAGGGCCAGTCCGAGGGCGCTGTGCGAGGCGTTGACCTGGCTGCGGACGTCCGGGATGCGGACGACCCAGGCGGCGAACAGGAAGCCGTCGACGGCGAAGAAGGCGGTGAGCGCGAGCCGTGCGGCGCCCCAGGGGCTGTCCGCGACCGGGGGTGTGCTGCGAGACTGGGGGGAGGTCGGGTCGGCGTGGCGGTGGGAACTGATTTTGTTTCGAAGCGACACAAAGTCACAATAGGGGCGTGCAGCTCTCACCTTCAAGCCCGCGGCCCCGCTCCGGGACCGACGCCGACGCGCAGCGCGACGCCCACCGCCGCGCGGCGCCCGACCGCGGTCGGACGCTGCTCGGCCCGGCGCTCTCGCTCATCCACACCGGCCAGACGCCCACCCGGTCCGCGCTGACCCGCGCGCTGGACGTCACCCGGGCCACCGCCGGCGCCGTCACGGCCGAACTGGAGGCGCTCGGCCTGATCACCGTCGACTCCCGCCCGGCCGGCGGCGGTCGCGGCCGTCCCTCGCACCGGCTGGCGATCGACCCGCAGGGCCCGGTCGTGGTCGCCGGCCAGATCCACGCCGACGGCCTGAGCGTCACCCTGGCCGGACTCGGCGGACTGCTCGACCCGCCCGTCCACCTGCCGCTGCCCGCCGCCACCGATCCGGTCCGGATGCTGCGCGCCGTCGCCCAGGCCGGCGCCGAGCTGGCCCGCGCGACCGACCGCCGCTGCCTGGCCGCCTCGCTCGCACTGCCCAACCCGGTCACCGAGCCGGACGGCACCGCGCTCGCCGCGCTGCACTTCGCCTGGCCCAGCGGCACCCCGGTCGCCGACCTCTACGACGTCGAGGTCGGCCGCGCCGACCACGGCCCGAAGGCCGTGCGGCCGCTGCCCGCCGTCATCGCCAACGACGCCAACCTCGCCGCCCTCGCCGAGTACCGGCACGGCGCCGGGCGCGGTGCCCGGCACCTGCTCTTCGTCACCTCCGGCCACCGCGGCGTCGGCGGCGCGCTGGTGATCGACGGGCACCTGCACACCGGCAGCGCCGGGCTCGCCCTGGAGGTCGGCCACCTCACCGTCGACCCGCAGGGCCGCCCCTGCGCGTGCGGCAACCGGGGCTGCCTGAACGCCGAGACCGACCCGGACGCGCTGTTCGCCGCCGCCGGCCTCACCCCGGAGCCCGGCCGCCCGCTGCTCGACCAGGCGCGCGAGCTGTGCTGGGCGGCCGCGACCGACGAGCGGGCGCGGGCCGCGGTGGAGCACGTGATCGACCGGCTCGGGCTCGGGCTGGCCGGGGTCGCCAACATCCTCAACCCGGACCGGGTGGTGCTCAGCGGCCTGCACCTCGACCTCCTGGAGGCCGCCCCCGACCGGCTGCGCGCGGTGGTCGCCGACCGCAGCCTGTGGGGGCGCAGCGGGCGGGTGCCGATCGTCGGCGCGGAGCTGGCGCACGGCGCGCTCGCGGGCGCCGCCGAGCTCGGCTGGGGGCCGTACCTCGCGGACCCGCAGTCGGTGCCGGTCTGAGGAGGTGGGTGGCGCGCGGCAAGCGGCAAGCGGCGGGCGGGCCGCGAGGGGCGATAAGCGGAAGCTGGGCCTACGAAAACGGTCACTTATCGTGACCCTCGTACACTCGTAGTGAGCAGCGGGGGGCCGCAACGAGGGAGTACGTGACCATGAGCACCCAGTCCGGTGGGATCGTCGGCATCGAGCCGACCGTCGACGTCGACCGCTCCGACCAGCAGTACCGCGACTGGCTCAAGGAGGCGGTGCGCAAGGTCCACGCCGACGCCAACCGCTCCGCCGACACTCACTTGCTGCGCTTCCCGCTGCCCGCCGAGTGGGGGATCGACCTCTACCTCAAGGACGAGTCCACCCACCCGACCGGCTCGCTCAAGCACCGGCTGGCCCGCTCGCTCTTCCTCTACGGGCTCTGCAACGGCTGGATCCGCCCCGGAAAGCCGGTGATCGAGGCCTCCAGCGGCTCCACCGCCGTCTCCGAGGCGTACTTCGCCCAGCTGATCGGGGTGCCGTTCATCGCCGTCATGGCCAAGAGCACCAGTCAGGCCAAGATCGACCTGATCGAGTTCCACGGCGGCGAGTGCCACCTGGTCGAGCGCTCGGACGAGGTCTACGAGGCCTCCGCGCGGCTCGCCGAGGAGACCGGCGGGCACTACATGGACCAGTTCACCTACGCCGAGCGGGCCACCGACTGGCGCGGCAACAACAACATCGCCGAGTCGGTCTTCGCCCAGCTGCGCCTGGAGCCGCACCCGGAGCCGGCCTGGATCGTGGCCACCGCGGGCACCGGCGGCACCTCGGCGACCATCGCCCGGTACGTGCACTACATGCAGTACGACACCCGGATCTGTGTCGCGGACCCGGAGAACTCCTGCTTCTTCGAGGGCTGGGTGAACCACGACCCGGACGCCGTCTGCGCGAGCGGCTCCCGGATCGAGGGCATCGGGCGGCCCCGGATGGAGCCGAGCTTCGTGCCCGGGGCGGTCGACCGGATGATGAAGGTGCCCGACGCCGCCTCGATCGCCGCGGTGCGGCTGCTGGAGCAGGTGCTCGGGAAGAAGGCCGGCGCCTCCACCGGGACGGGACTGTGGAGCGCGCTGCGGATCGTCGCGGAGATGCGGGCGGCCGGCCGGACGGGCAGCGTGGTCGGCCTGATCTGCGACCCGGGGGACCGCTACCTGGACAAGTACTACTCGGACGACTGGCTGGCCGGTGAGCGGATCGACATCGCCCCGTACCGGTCCGCCCTGGAGGACTTCCTGGCGGGCGGCGCCTGGACGGGCTGACGGGTCGTCGGCTGGCGGGTGACGACTGACAACTGACGGATGACAACTGACAGATAACAGATTTCAAAATCTGTTATCTGTCAGTTGTCATCCGTCGTCCGTCACCCGCCCGCACCCCGTCGGATCACGGCCCGGCCGCCCGCGAGGTCGATCCCGGTGCGCTTCGGTGCGCCGTCGTGCTCGTCGTCCCGCAGCACCAGCTCGACCCGGCGCTGCTCCAGCTGTGCCCGCTTGCCCGGGTAGAGCAGCGCGTGCAGCTCCTCCGTCGCGGTCGCACCGGCGCCGCGCCCGACCGGGGCGGCGTGCCGACTGCGCAGTCGCCGTACCACCGCGCCGAGGAAGAACAGCACCACCAGCCCGGCCGGTAACAGCAGTCCGCCCGCGGCGCCCGTCAGAAGCGTTTCCATGACCGGCCCAACGCCCCGTCGCCGACGGGGAGTTCCCGCACCGTCCCGCCGTCCCGCCGGCCGGCCTACGGCAGAGTTGCAGCCGGCAGGTCCGCCGGGACGAGCAGCTGCAGTTCCTCCGTGGACGGGTCGGCCAGCGAGGCCACCCGCACCGCGTGGCGCTCGACCATGGTCTCGAACACCTGCCGCGCGGTGCGCCCGTTGCCGAAGTTGGGGCCGCGCTCCAGCCCGCCGAAGTGGTCCAGCAGGGCGCCCTCGGCGGCCTCGGAGAGCGCGTACTCGTGCTCCGCGCACTGGGCCCGGGCGATCTCCAGGAGTTCGTCCGCCGTGTAGTCGGGAAAGGTGACGGTCCGTGAGAAGCGGGACGAGACACCGGGGTTGGCGGAGAGGAAGCGCTCCATCTCGGCGGTGTAGCCGGCCACGATCACGACCACCTCGTCCCGGTGGTCCTCCATCAGTTTGACCAGGGTGTCGATCGCCTCGCGCCCGAAGTCCCGGGCGCCGTCCTCGGGGGCGAGGGCGTACGCCTCGTCGATGAAGAGGACCCCGCCGCGGGCCCGGTCGAAGGCGGCGGCGGTGCGGATCGCGGTGGAGCCGATGTGCTCGCCGACGAGGTCGACCCGGGCCACCTCGACCAGGTGGCCGCGCTGGAGCACCCCGAGCGAGGCGAGGATCTCGCCGTACAGCCGGGCGACGGTGGTCTTGCCGGTGCCGGGGGCGCCGGTGAAGACCAGGTGGCGGCGGAGCGAGGGGGCCTTGAGGCCGGCCTGGCGGCGGCGCCGGCCGACCGAGATCAGGTCGATCAGCGTGCGCACCTCCTGCTTCACCGTGGCCAGGCCGACCAGCGAGTCCAGTTCGGCGAGCGCCTCGTCGGCCGGGCGGCAGTCCGGGATCGGCGCGATCGTGGCCGTCGCCGCGGCGGCGGAGCCCGCCACCGGGGAGGTCGAGAGGGCGGTCGACACCGGTGCCGCCGTGGCGTGTTGGGCGGGCCTCGGGGCGGGCAGCTCGGGCCGTCCGGCGGTGCCCGGGCCGGCCGGGGCGGGCGGGGCCACGTCGTCCGAGGTGCACCCCTCCGCGACCGGTCCGGGCTCGGAGAACTCGAAGCCGGCCCGTTCGTTCTGCTCCGCCCGGCAGCGGGTGAGCTGGGTGCGGCACCCGTCGATGATGTGGAAGCCGAAGCCCTTGCCGTGCGAGACCCGGCAGTCCTCGAAGGTGCCGCGGCCCTGGGCCGAGACGTACACCCCGGCGTCCGTGCTGGCCCGTACCGTGCACTCGCGCAGCACCGGGTCGGCGCCCTTGGTGACGATCACCCCGGTGGCGACGTCGGAGATCTCGCAGTCGGTGAGCAGTCCGCCGCTGCCGTGGTCGCGGAACCAGAGCCCGGTCCCGGCCTCCTGCACCTGGCAGGAGGCGAGCGTGACGGTGGCCCCGCCGCTGACCGAGACGGCCGAGCTGCGGATCCGGCTGAACGAGCAGCCCCGGGCGACGGCCGCGGAGTCCCGGTCGAGGACGAACAGCGCGTCCGGCAGGTCGTACAGCGAGCAGTCGGTGAGGGTCAGCCGGGCGCCGTCGCTGACCCACAGCGCCGGGTACTCACCGGTGGAGCCGTGGATCCGGCAGGACTCGGCGACCGCCTCGGTGCCCTGGTCCCAGACCGAGAGCGCGCCGCGCCCGAAGTCCCGCACGGTGCTGTTGGAGAGGCGGAGTTTGGCGCGGCCGCGCAGGTCGGCGCCGTTCTCCGGCAGGTCGTGCACCCGGCAGCCGGTGAGCACCAGTTCGGCCTCGCCGTCCAGGGTCAGGCCGTTGCCGGTGACCCGGTGGATGTCGCAGTCGACCAGCCGCCCGCCGGCCTGGGCCTCGGCCTGCACGCCGCTGCCGCGGATCTCGTAGATCTCGCAGCCGGTGAGCTCCGCGGCGCTGCCCGGGTCGGAGAGCAGCACGCCGGCGCCGGAGGCGTGGTGGATCCGGCAGCGGTCGAGGGCGGCGGTCGCCCCGCCGAGCACGGCGAGCCCGGCCTGGCCGGCCGCGGCGACCTCGCAGTCCTCGAAGGCGGCGGCGGTGCCCTCGCCGCGCAGCCGCAGCCCGAGGCCGCCGGGGTTGGCGACCACGCAGCCGCGCAGGGTCGGGCGGGCGCCGCCGCCGATCTCGACCCCGGTGGCGGAGCGGGTCTCGATCCGGCAGCCGCTGAACGCGGGCGTCGCCTGCGCTCCGGTGACCAGGACGGCCGGGGCGGAGCTGTCGCCGCCCTCGACCACCAGGTCGCGCACGGTCGCGGCGGCGGTGACGGTGATCGCCACCCCGGAGGCCGGTTCGATCCGGACGGTGCCCGGGCCCTGGGCCGCAACGATCGTCACCGGCTTGTCCAGCAGCACGTTCTCCCGGAAGGTGCCGGGCCGGACGGTCACGGTGTCGCCCGGCTCGGCGGCGGCCAGGGCCTCCGCGAGCGTGTCGTACTCGCCCGCGCGGCGGCGCCAGCGGGATGCGCTGTCCTGGGTGACCCGGACCCTGTGCTCAGCCATGACGATCTGTCGTCCCCACCTTCGTCGTGCCGGCGATCAACGGGCCGTGGGCGCGGGGGTGCGCGGGCCGTCCGCCCACCGTAGCGCGCCCGGACGGGTGATCCGTCCGTCCGTCCGGACCGGCCGGTGCGCCCGCCCGGGGCCGCTCGGCACGGGCGGGCACCGGGGGCGCCCACCGCGGCCACAGGTTCCGACCACTTGCTTCAACGAGCGCGCACAGCCGGAGTTCCGTGCCGGCGGGCCGGAGGCCGCGCTCCGGGCAGGGCGCGGGAGTCGGGGCAGGGCGCGGTGGTGGCGTCAGCGCTGGTCGGGGGACCAGTGCGCCCCGTCCTCCAGGACCTCGACGTCGTCGCCGAGGCGCAGCGTCCCCAGCACGTCGCCCTCGACACCGGCCGGGCGCTCGGGGATCAGGTTCTGTCCGAACGCGGCCCTCCGCAGCAGCCGGTGGTGCCGGGCCAGGGTGCGCAGCGGCTCGGGGCCGCGCCGCTCGCCGCTCTCCTGGTCGGTGGTGGTGACCACGCAGCGGCCGCAGGGCTTGACCACCTGGAAGGTGAGCGCGCCGATCCGGATCCGGCGCCAGCCGTCCTCGGCCCAGGGCTCGGAGCCGGCGACCACCACGTTGGGGCGGAAACGTTCCATCGGCAGGGTCTCGTGGCCGTCCGGGTGCTCGGCGGCGATCAGTTCGTTGAGCCGCTCCAGCGAGCCGGTGGCGGTGAGCAGCAGCGGGAAGCCGTCGGCCATCGAGACGGTGTCGCCGGGCCGGCCGTACTCCGGGTCGACGGGCCGGGCGCGCGGGTCGTCCAGGTGCACCAGGCGGTAGTCGCCGAGGCGGTCGGCGATCCACTCGTGGGCGTCCTTGGCGGCCTCGACGGCGCGGAAGCGGGTGCCCCAGACCTCGACCTCGGCGATCGGGTCGCCGGCGTCGGCGGCGGGCGCGGCGACCTCGATCCGGGAGCCGTCGGGGGCGGTCAGCGCGAGTGCGCCGTCCGGCAGCAGGTCGACCCGGACCTGTCCGAGGGCGGCGTTCTCGCGCTGGCTGACGAAGCGTCCGGTGGGGTCGGCGAGCATCCAGCGGCGGTCTCCGGCCAGACCCCAGGGATGGACCGCGGCGCTGTCGGGGCTCAGGCGGTACATCGACTTGACGGGGTAGACGTGGAGTCCGGTGAGGTGCATCCCTCCATCCTGCCAGCAGCGATCGGGGCGGACGCGGCTGCCCCGGGGCGCTTCGCGACCGCTGCGGACCGGTGGGGGAGCACCGGTCCGGGACCTCTCCCGGCCCCCGTACGCGCACGGACCGCCCGGTACGCCGTGGGGGGCGTTCCGGGCGGTCCGTGGATGACCCGTTCTCCGTTCGCCCGGCGTTCGGGGGGCGCCGGGTGGTGCTCAGGTGGTGCGGGTGGTGGCCGGTGGGGGCGGCCCCGTGGTGTGCTCGGGCTCAGTACCCCTGGCCCTGCGGCTGGTAGCCGCCCTGCTGGTAGCCGCCGGGCTCGCCGTACGGGCCGGGGCGCTGCGGCTGCATCGGGCGGACCGGCGCGACCGGCGCCATGGCCGGGCGCAGCTGGGCGCCGCCGAAGCTCTGGTCGCCGCCCTGGCCCTGGAAGCCGGGGCCGGCCGGGTTCTGGCCGCCGAAGGACTGCTGGCCGCCGAAGCCCTGCGGACCGCCCTGCGGGCCGCCGGGCTGGCCCTGGCCGAAACCGGCCGGTCCGCCGGTCGGCTGCGCGCCGAAGGTCTGCTGCCCGCCCTGGCCGATGAAGGTGTTCTGGCCGCCGAAGCTCTGGCCGCCGGTCGGCTGGTAGCCACCGCCGGCGGTCTGCGCGAAGGTCGGGGCGGCGGGCTGCGGTCGCTGGTACGGCTGGGGGGCGCCGTAACCGGGGACGGGCGGCTGCGGCGCGGAGGCGTACGCGGGCGCGGGCTGCGCCGGGATGTACGCCGTGGCCGGGCCGGCGGAGGGGCCGCTGCTCGGGCCGGGGCCCAGGGCGAGGCGGGCGGGCGGCAGCGCGGGGAGGTTGCTGCCGGCACTCTCGTACCCGTTGCCGTACCGGTTCTCGTAGGACTGGCCGAGGCCGGATCCGTAACCGGAGGACAGCGCCGGGGGCAGGGCCGCCGGCACGTTGATGGGTGCGATCTGGGGGACGCCGCGCTCAGCCACGAGGCTGTCGTAGATCGGCGTGCCGGAGGAGAAGGACGGAGAGGGGTAGCCGACTCCGTCGTAGGAGCGGGGCGAGGTCATGGGGCATACGGTAAGCCCACAATGCGCCTGCTGAGGAGAGCGGGAGGGGGAGCAGTTCGAGTGTTTACACAGTCTTCGCCCGCACAAAGGTTTCGAAAGTAGGAAGAACGGACATACCGGCGTTCAGTTCCGGACAGCCCTGGCACCCCGTCAGTGATCGAACAGCACCCGGACGCAGCCCCCGCAAGGCCTTGCGGTGACGGGCCGATGGCCGTTCGGGGACGCTGTGGAGAAACTTTTGCGGACAGGGCGTGCGCCGGCGCATTCGAGCCCCCGCCGACGGTCCGGCGGAGGCTCGTGAATGTTTGGGGAATAAATTTCCCGTCAGCGCCCACAGCGGGCGTTCCGGGCGCGGTCCGGTACCGGTTTGGGCGCGGTCCGGTAGCGGTCCGACCGCCGTCCGGATGCCATCCGGGGCGTCAGTGCGACTGTAGCGCCTGGGACTGCGCGGGCAGACCGGGTCGGGCGGCCACCTCGCTGGTGCAGAAGGAGCAGCGGGTCGCGGCGGCCGGGATCGAGCTCAGGCACTCCGGGCAGTCGGCCTTGGCGGCCGGCGCCGAGGCCTTCTCGAAGCGGTCCTGCAACTTGCCGACCGGCACCACCACGGCGAAGTAGATGAGCGCGCTGACCAGCACGAACCCGATCAGCGCGTTGACGAAGAGGCCGTACGGGAACTTGGTGCCGCCCACCTCGAAGGTCTTCTGGGTGAAGTCGCCGACCGCGCCGGTGGCGACCCCGATCAACGGGGTGAGGAAGGCGCTGACGAACCCGGTGACGACGGCGGTGAAGGCCGCGCCGATCACGATGCCGACCGCGAGGTCCACCACGTTGCCGCGCAGCAGGAAGCTGCGGAATCCCTTGAACACCGGGTGACTCCAAATCCGAACGGGGAAGGGGGAGATGGGGCAGAACGGCGGGCGCCCCGGCCGGACATCCTGCCGACCGGCGCGGGCCGAGGTCCAACCGCGTTCACCCGATCCGCGTAACCGGTCGGCGGCCCGGAGCGGGCACGCCCGGGCGGGGCACGGGCCCTGCGCGTACCGGCCGTCCGGCCGCCCGCGGCCCGAGGTTGACCCGTTGGGGTGACGCTTGGGTGCGCGCCGCTGCCGTGACCGCCGGTGCGGCCCCCGGTGCGGCCCCCGACGCGGCGCCGGCGGCGTGAGCCGGTCCCCGACGCGGCGTGCGGGGGAGCGGAGGGCGGCCCTGCGGAGCGGCGGGGGGCGAGGCGGGGCGCACGGCGGTCGCAACCGGCGCACGACGGCGGGTCCTCAGCGCACACCGGGTGTACGGGCGCGGGCGCACGGGCCACCACCAGGTTGCGCGAAGGGGCTGTACCGCGCCGGGCGCTGTGCCAAGGTCGGTCCATGCCCGACCCTACGGCGGCCGATTCGGCCGGAGCCCGCCCGCGCGTCCTGCACCTGATCAGCGACGAACGCCGGGGCGGCGCCCAGAACTTCGCCCGTGACCTCCACCGGGAACTGCGCCGCCGGGGCCAGGCCTCCGCGCTGTGCGCGCTCGCCCCGCACCCGGCCGTACCACCCGCCCGACCGGGCGCGGGCGCGGCCGGGGTGTGCACCGCGGGGACGGTCGTCCCGGGGACCTGCGGCGAGGGCTGCCCCGACACCGCCCGGCCGCGCGCCGCCGCCGTGCTCGGCCCCGGCCGCCTGCGCCCGAGCACCCTGTGGGCGCTGCGCTCCGCCGCCCGCGCCGCCGACGTGGTGCTCGCCCACGGCTCCGACACCCTGGCCGCCTGCGCCCTCGCCCTGGCCGGCACCCCCACCCCCTTCGTCTACGTCTCGGTCGGCCACCCCCGCTACTGGACCGCCAACCGGCTGCGCAGACTGCGCGGGGGCGCCCTGATGCACCGTGCCGCGGCCGTCACCACGCTCACCGACGAGGCGCGCGAGGTGCTGGAGGGACAGTTCGAACTGCCCGGCGGCAAGGTCCGGGTGATCCCCAACTCCCGTGCGGCCGAGAGCTATCCGCCCGCCGACGGCCGGGACGACCGGCGTGCCGCCCGGCACGCCCTGGGCCTGCCCGCCGACGTCCTGCTGGTCGCCTGGATCGGTGCGATAGCTCCCGAGAAGCGGCTCGACCTCGCCCTCGACGTGCTCGACCGGCTGCCCGACGTCCGGATGGCCGTCGCCGGGGACGGCCCGCTGCTGGAGGCCCTGGCGCGCCACCCGGCCGCCGCCCGCGCCCACTTCCTCGGCCCGCTGCCCGACCCGGCCCCGCTCTACCGGGCCGCGGACGCACTGCTGCTCACCAGCGACAGCGAGGGAGTGCCCGGGGCGCTGATCGAGGCGGCGCTGGCCGGGGTGCCCGCCGTGGCCACCGACGTCGGCTGGGTGCGCGAGGTGGTCCGGGACGGTGCCACCGGAGCGCTGGTCGCCCCCGGGGACCCGCTCGCGCTGGCCGAGGCGCTGGCCAAGGTGCTGGCCTGCAACCGTGCGGGCCTCGGCGCCGCGGCCCGGGCGCACGCGCTGGAGCACTTCGAACTGGGCGCGGTGGTGGACGACTGGCAGCGGCTGGTCGCCGAGGTGTGGGCGGGCGGCCCGCCGAGCTGAGCCGCGGCCCGGCTACGCCGTTCGGGCGAATCCGGGCCCGCCGCCCCGTACCGACTCGCCGGTAACGGGGCGTCGGCACCACACTGCCCGGTGTGAACTCGAAGTCGCTGCTGCGGTCCGCCGTCCTGCTCGCCATCGCCGCCGGGATCGCCGTGTCGCCCGTCCAGGCCGGTGCGGTGGCCCACCGATCCCCCTCCGAGGGAGCGCAGTTCGTCAAGCTCGACCACCCGCAGCCGGTGCGCGAGGACACCCGCACCGAGGCGGTCGAGTTCTTCTGGTACGACTGCGGCCACTCCCAGGCGCTGGAGCAGCCGCTGGAGGCCTGGGCCGAGAAGCACCGCTCCGACGTCGCGCTCCGCCGGGTCCCGGCGATCTGGCCGGGCGGTTCGGACGAGGGCGTGCAGCGCGCCCACGCCCGGCTGTACTACACCGTGGAGCGCCTCGGGCTGGTCGACCGGCTCCAGGTCAGCGCGTTCCGCTCGATCCACACCGACCACGCCGACCTCGCCACCGAGGCCGCCGCCACCGACTGGGCGGTGCGCCACGGCGTCGACGCCCAGCGCTTCCGTACGGCCTACCGCTCCGCCGAGGTGGGGCGGTCGGTGGACGACGCGGCCGCCCAGTTCGTCCGTTACGGCATCAACGAGCTCCCGACGGTGGTCGTCCAGGGCGAGTACCGGACCTCGCCGACCAAGGCCGGCGGCGTCGAGGCGATGCCCGAGGTGCTCGACTACCTGGTGCAGCAGGAGCAGGTGAAGGGCCACCGGACCCCGATCGGCGGGTGACTTCTGGTCAGCTCGCTCCCGCACAGGCCTATGCCTAACCGTTCAGATGCGCTTTAATGGTTAGCATGAGCGAGCTGACGATCCCCCAGGTCCACCACCACCACGTCGACCTCGACGGTCTGCGCGTCTTCTACCGCGAAACCGGCCCGGCCGACGCCCCCGTCCTCCTGCTGCTGCACGGCTTCCCCTCCGCCTCCCACCAGTACGCCCGGCTGCTCGACGCGCTCGGCACCCGCTACCGCCTGATAGCCCCCGACTACCCCGGCTTCGGTCACAGCGACAGCCCCTCGCCGGAGACCTTCCCGTACCGCTTCGACACCCTCGCCGACGTCATCGAGCGCTTCTGCCTCGCCCTCGGCCTGGACCGCTTCGCGCTCTACGTCTTCGACTTCGGCGCCCCCGTCGGCCTGCGGCTGGCCACCCGCCGACCGGAGTGGATCACCGGCCTGGTGGTCCAGAACGGCAACGCCTACGAGGAGGGACTCTCCGACCAGGCGAAGGGGTTCATCGCCAACCGGCGCGGCGTCCCCGGCGCCGAGGAGGCCGCCCGCTCGATCCTCACCCTGGACGTCACCCGCAGCCAGTACGAGGGCGGCACCACCGACCCGAGCCTGGTCGCCCCCGACGGCTGGACCCTCGACCAGCACTTCCTCGACCTGCCCGGCCGCAAGGACATCCAGGTCGAGCTCGCCCTCGACTACTTCTCCAACGTCGAGCTCTACCCGGCCTGGCAGGCCTGGCTGCGCGCCGAGCAGCCGCCCACGCTGGTGATCTGGGGGCGCAACGACCCGTTCTTCACCGAGGCCGGCGCCCGCGCCTACCTGCGCGACCTGCCCGGGGCCGAACTGCACGTCCTGGACACCGGGCACTTCGCCCTGGAGGAGAAGCTGCCCGAAATCGCCCCGCTGATCGACGACTTCCTCGCCAGGACGCAGAAGTAGCGCCTTCGGAAGGGGAGTTCAGCCCCGGCGCAGCAGGTAGCTGACGAAGCCGAGCGTCCCCCGGTAGCCGTGCAGCCATCCGGTGCGGTGCGCGTCCGCGGCCTCGCGGGCGGCCGCCGCGTCCGGGTCCTCCGGGTGATCCAGTGCCCACTCGGCCAGCGAACCCGTCCAGGAGAACTCGTAGTCGTCCCACTCGCGCACCGAGCTGACGTGCCCGTACACCGGTGTCCAACCCGCCGCGAGCACCCGGTCGGTGGTCGTCGCGAGGTCCGCGAAGTCCTCCGGGACGGCGCCCAGTCCGTCCAGCGCGGCCCGGGACGGCTCCCGCTCCCAGAACCCCTCGCCGACCAGCAACCGCCCACCGGGAGCGAGCAGTTCGCGGGCCGCCGCGAGCGTGGGCAGCAGTCCGTCGAAGGCGTGGGTGGAGCCCACGCACAGCACCAGGTCGAAGGGCTCGCGGTCGGTGAACTCCCGGGCGTCCCGGTGGTGCAGGCCGATCCGGCGCACCACGCCGAGCGCCGTCGCCGCCTCCCTCGCCCGGGTCAGCGCCGCGGCGTCCACGTCCACCCCCACCGCCCGCCAGCCCGGCCGCGCGGCCAGCGCCCGCAGCAGCCAGGCGCCCTCCCCGCAGCCGAGGTCCAGCACCCGGCCGCTGTCCTGCCCGCCCAGCGCGCGCTCCAGCAGCCGGGACACCGAGCCGTCCGACAGGGGCGCCGCGATCGGGCGGTGGGCATGGGCGAGCCGGGAGATCCGCTGACGGTCCATCCGAGCAGTATGGGCCCCGACCGGCCCGCCGCGCCGCCCTTTTCCGCCTCGGGGATCGCCTCGGGAATCGCCTCTGGGCTCACCTCGCGACTCACCTCCCGGAGTACGTCCGGCCCTTCCAGGCCGCGCCCCGGCCGCGCCAGTGCTGCACCGCCGAGTCCACCGTCATCAGCAGGTACAGCGAAGCGGTGAACGGCAGCAGCAGCACGGCCACGGCCGGCTGCCCGTAGTACCGGACCATCGGCAGATAGGTGCCCGCCATCAACGCCCAGGCCGCCCCGCCCGCCGCCGCCACCCACGGCGCCCCCGCCACCAGCCCGGCCACCAGCGCCACCGGCGGCACCAGGTACACCAGCGCCAGCCCCAGCACCGTCCCCAGCAGCAACAGCGGCGAGTGCCGCAACTGGGCGTACGCGCTGCGCGACACCATCCGCCACAACTGCTCCAGCCGCGGGTACGGGCGGACGCTGTCCACCTCCTCGGCCAGGCCCAGCCAGGTGCGCCCGCCCGAGGACTTCACCGACCGGGCCAGCGAGACGTCGTCGATCACCGCGCCCCGGATGCCCGCCACCCCGCCCGCCCGCTCCAGCGCCTCCCGCCGCACCAGCGAACAGCCGCCCGCCGCGGCCGCCGTCCGCGCACCCGGGCGGTTGCTCCGGCGAAAGGGGTACAGCTGGGCGAAGAAGTACACGAAGGCCGGCACGACCAGCCGCTCCCAGCCGGTCTCCACCCGCAGCCGGGCCATCTGCGACACCAGGTCCAGCCCGTTCGACTCGGCCGCGGCCACCAGCTCGGCCAGCGAGTCCGGGCCGTGCGCGATGTCCGCGTCCGTCAGCAGCAGGTACTGGACGTCCGGGCCGGCCAGCTCCACCCCGTGCCGCAGCGCCCACAGCTTGCCCGTCCAGCCCTCGGGCAGCGGGGGAGGGGTGGTGACCGTCAGCTCCAGTCCGTCCAGCGTCCGCAGCTCCGCCGCCACCGCGCCGGTGCCGTCCGAACTGTGGTCGTCCACCAGGATCACCCGCGCCCGACCCGGGTACTTCTGCGCCAGCAGCGTCGGCAGGCTCACCGGCAGCACGGCTGCCTCGTCCCGGGCCGGCACCACGATCGCCGCCTCCGGCCAGCGGGCCGGCGGACGGCGCGGCGGCAGCCGGACGTCGGTGCGCCAGAACGAACCGTGGCAGCACGCCAGCCAGAGCCAGACCAGCAGGGAGAACGCGGCGATCCACAGCAGCACGGTCACCCCGGCAGTCTGCCGCAGAACCGGCGGCGAGGGGTGGATCGACTAAAGTCTTGCCTCGTGAAGATCGCACTGATGGACTCCGGAATCGGCCTGCTGGCCGCCGCCGCCGCGATCCGGGAGCTGCGCCCGGACGCCGACCTGGTGCTGTCCTCCAACCCGGCCTCGATGCCGTGGGGGCCCCGCACGCCCGAAGAGGTCACCGAGCTGGCCCTCGGCTGCTGCCGGGCCGCGGCCGCCCTCGGCCCCGACGCCCTGGTGATCGCCTGCAACACGGCCTCGGTCCACGCCCTCGACACGCTGCGCGCCGAACTCGAACCCGGACTGCCCGTCATCGGCACCGTCCCGGCGATCAAGCCCGCCGCCGCCCTCGGCGGCCGGGTCGCGATCTGGGCCACCCCCGCCACCACCGGCAGCGCCTACCAGCGCGGGCTGATCCGTGACTTCGGCGGCACCGCCGAGGTCACCGAGGTCGCCTGCCCCGGCCTGGCGGACGCGGTCGAGCACGGCGACGACGCCGCCATCACCGCGGCCGTCGCCGACGCGGCCGCCCGCACCCCGGAGGGCACCGACGTGGTGGTGCTCGGCTGCACCCACTACGAACTGGTGGCCGACCGCATCCGCGCGGCCGTCGCCCCCACCGCCGCCCCGGGCCTGATCCTCCACGGCTCCGCCGAGGCCGTCGCCGCCCAGGCCCTCCGCCGCGTCGCCGACCCCACCCGCATCGGCAGCGGCACCCTCACCGTCCTCCACGCCGGCGCCCCCGCCACCCTCCCCCCCGCCGCCACCCTCTACCCCCAGGGCCTCACCCTCACCCCGGTCCCCGCCTGACCCCAGCGCCCCGGGGACCGCACCCGGTGACCCACCCCCGCGCGGCCCCTGCGGCGCTCCCGCGCACGGAAAGTCGGCCCGTCCGACTTCCCGCTCCGCAGCGCCCTGGCCCGAATCCGAGTATCGGGGTGGCAATTCCATCCCGCCGGCGCCCGGCATGTCTCGATCCGATCCGTTGCTGCGCCGCCCATCGGCACCCGTACAGGAAGTCGGTCGGGCCGACTTCTCCTGCGTCAGGGCCCGCCGGTGAGGGGGCCGGGGCGATTGCCGGCGCGGTCCCGTGCTCCAAGGCCGCCAAGCCCCCACGATCGCGTGCCGCACGGAAGGTCGGCCTGGCCGACTTCTCATGGGGAGGAGGGCCCGACCTCGAGGAGTCGGGGCGGGCAGAGACCCTTCCTCCTGGCGTAGCAAGTCGGCCTGGCCGACTTCCGGTGCGTGGGGTGGTGCCGTTCGGGCAGGGAGCCTGCCTGGGAGGCAGGGCGGGGTGCGTCCCGGAGCCCCGCGCCGCGCCGCGCGGGGAGTCGCCCGGGTCGACCTCCCGCGCGGCGGTGTCGCTGGTCAGGCCACCTCTTGGCGGCGCCAGCGGCGGTAGGCGGGTTCGAGGCCGGAGAGGATGGTGTCGAAGCGGCGGATGCTGGTGGTGGAGTCGACCTGGAGGCGGCTGATCTGGAGCGGGTGGGAGGGGAGCCGGGGGCCGAGGCGGTGGTCGGAGAGGAAGCCGAGCCGGTAGCCGAGCTCCTGCAGGACGGTTTCGGCACGGGGGTCGTGGCCGCCGTCGGGGTAGGCGAAGGCGGTGGGGGGTTCGCCGAGCCAGTGGGTCAGGGCTTCGTGGGCGCCGGTGATCTCGGCGCGGACGGTGGCGTCGTCGCAGCGGCCGAGGCACGGGTGCCCCTGGGTGTGGTTGCCGATGGCGACCCCGCCGTCCCGCAGGGCGAGCAGGTCGGCCGGGGTGAGCTGTTCCTGGCGGGGCGGCCGGCGGTCGGCACTGACCCGTAGTTCGTGCAGGCTGCGGCGCCGGTCCGGGTCGGGCATGGCCTTGAGCCGGGGGAGCAGCTGGGAGGGGTGGCCGCAGTCGAGTGAGCGGGCGCGGCCGCCGTGGCGGGCGAGGAAGTCGGCCTCGTGCCACCAGAAGGGGCGTTCGGTGCCGATGAGTTCGGAGATGACGAAGGCGGTGGCGGGGATGCCACGGGCGTCGAGGGCGGGCAGGGCGTGGGTGAGGACGCTCCGGTCGGCGTCGTCGAAGGTGACCAGGACGCTGCGCGGCGGCAGCGGCCGCCGCTCCGTGACGGCCTGGAGGACGGCCTCCAGCGAGACGGGGGTGGCGAGCCGTCGGAGCCGGTCGAGCTGGGCGCCGAAGGAGCGGTGGTCGGTCACCCCGTGGTAGGCGAGGACGGCGAGGCGCTGGGCGGCCCGGGCCCGGAACAGCGGTTGTACGGGGGCGAACCGCAGCCATTCGCCCCGTGCGTCCTGCTGTTCCTTCGCGGTGTGCTGTGCGTCTGCCTGCTTCGTCTCCAGGTGTTGGGTGTCGAGGCGTCTGGCGGCGAGCCGGGTCGGGTCGAGCAGGGTCGGGTCGATCCGCACCGTTTCGAGCCGACCCGCGTCGAGGCGCTTGGTCTCGACGGCCGGTCGGGGTCGGCCGGCGCCGTGGTGGTCGGACGCGCAGCCGGTGGTGGGTGGGAGGGGGCGCAGGCCGGGCCGGGGCCTGGCGCGTGCAGTGGCGGTCGATGGGGTGGACTGGGTCTGCGGCAACGGTTCCCCCTTGGTCGCCGAGCGGCGTGGCGGTACCGCCGGAGGACGGAGCCCGGCCTCCGGCTCCAGGGGGCGGCGGCTCCGCTCCCTGGGTATTCCGGTTCTCGGTGGGGGGTTCTCTCCCGTCCCGTGAACGGCTCCTGGATCACTCGATGCCATTGAGACCGCTGCACCGGACGGATGGTTGTACCGGGGGGACGAGGATTTTTCGTGGACTGATTGTGGAGCCCGTACACGCGTGAGCAGGCCAGGGGCACCCCCGCGGGGCTGCTCGCGCAGGGTGTCCGGGCCCTCACTCCCTGCGGGCTGCCTCGGGGGCCCGCCCGGGGTACCTTGGGCTCATGGCAGATGCGGACCGTGATCACTTCCACCTGCACGGCGCGACCCGTTGGAACCGCGCGTGCAGCGGCGGAGCCCTGGTCACCCACCGGATTCCGCTGACGGCGGCGGGTGTGGCCTGTCTCGTGCTGGGCATCGTGGTGGCCGTGATCGTTCCGGACAGTGACGGTCCGGCGTGGGCGATGGCGGTGGCCGGCTGCTTGGCGGCGGGGGTCCTGCTGCTCGGCCGGATCGCCTTCGGGGTGGTCCGGCGGCGGGGTGCCGCGCTCTGACGGAGCCCTCGGGGTCACTCCGTCGGACGTCCGATCGGATGGTCCGGCGTGAGCCGATCAACTTTTCAACAGATGCATTAACAGATAGAGCGAATTTGGTCAGAACGACCGAATTTCATCTCATCGGACAATCCCGCACCCCCTTCTCCCGCAATTCCGGGTGACACCCCCTTCCCCCCTCTCCGGTGAATGCGTTCCCGCGGCCCCGACCGCCCCGAGCCGCTGGTGGCGGTGACGGCCGGAGGCCCGAGCGGCGGGCTGGATAGGCTGCGTCGCATGGCGATCCCTCCCTTCCTCCTCGAACTCCGCTCCCTCGTGGGCCACCGTCCGCTCTGGCTGAGCGCCGTCGCCGCCGTCGTCGTGGACGACTGGGGGCGGGTGCTGCTCGCCCGCCGGGCCGACGACGGCCGGTGGGCGTCGGTCGGCGGCATCCTCGATCCCGGCGAGCAGCCCGCCGACGGCGTGGTGCGCGAGTGCCTGGAGGAGACCGGCGTGGAGGTCGTGCCCGAGCTGCTCGCCTCGACCACGGTCACCCCTCCGGTCCACTACCCCAACGGCGACGTGACCCAGTACCTGGTGCTGACCTTCCGCTGCCGGGCCGTCGGCGGCGAGGCCCGGGTGAACGACGACGAGTCGCTGGAGGTGGGCTGGTTCGGGCTGGACGAGCTGCCGCCGATGCTCGACTTCGAGCACGACCGGCTGCGCCACGCGCTGGAGTGCCAAGGCCCGGCGGTCTTCACCTGGGAGGGCCGGGAGCGCCCGTAGCGGGCCCGGCGGCGCTACGTCCCGGTGGCGGCTCTCAGCCCACCCGACGGATCTCAGCCTTTGTGCTGCCGGTAGGCCTCCTCCGCGGCGTCGAGCACCGCGGCCAGGTCCCCGCCCGCCGTGGCGGTCGCGGTGGCGGCCACCGCGCCCTCCACGAACGGCGCGTTCGCGAAGCGGACCGGGAACGGCAGGCCGTGCTCGTCGGCGTCCGAGAGCAGGGCCCGCACGGTGGTGACGGCTCCGCCCAGGTCGGCGAGCACCACCACGCCGTGGCCCTGGTCGACCCGCCGGGTGGCGGCGGCCACCAGGACCGCGCTGATGCCCGGTCCGTCCGCCGGGTCGCCGCCCGTCGCGGCGACCGGCGCGGGGGAGTCGGATCCGGTCAGCGCGAGTGCCAGGGAGCGTACGGCGGTGGCCAGTTCCTGGCTGTGCGAGACCAGGACGATCCCGACCCGGCCGTGCGCGGCCGTCCGCGCCGGGGTGGGGCGGGGCAGCGGGGTGGGCGAGGGCGGGGTGCGGGGGGCCGGCGGGTGGGCCGAGGGAGCGTCGGAGATGGGGATGACGTCGGCGCGGGTGCCGTCCCGGCGGCTCATCGGCTGCTCCCTGGGGCGAGGTGGAGGTTGGGGTGGTGAAACGGGGCGCGGGCGGGACCGTACGCGCCCTGGCAGCACTCTGGCAGCTGCCCGCGGCCCGGTCCGGCGGGACACGCCCCACCGGGCCCCGACCGCTCCTCCGCGGGCCCTTCGCCGATCCACCGGCCCCGCGCGGCGGAGGCGCGGCAGAACACGCGGTCGAGGCATGGCAGGAGACCCGGCCGAGGCGTGGCGCAGACGTGGGGGTGACCTCGCCAACCCGCTGACCGGGGCCGGTGGCTGTGGTTAGGCTGGCGCTGGAATGCCGTCGGGAGGAGATCGGTCAGTGGCAGTCAACAGCGGTACGGACACCGGGGCGAGCACCGGGACGGTCGGCGCCGAGCCGGAGCTCGCGCGGAACGGGAAGCCGAAGGTGGACTTCACCGGGGCCGAGTGGCTGTGCAGCAGCCAGGGCGTCGGGGACGTCCAGATCGCGTTCGTGGACGGGTACATCGGGATGCGGGACGGCCGTCAGGAGGACGGGCCGGTCCTGGTCTTCACCCCGGCCGAGTGGCGGGCCTTCGTGCTCGGCGCCCGGGACGGCGAGTTCGACCTCACCTGATCGTCCGCGCCGTCCGGGCGCACCCGCGGAGCGGTCCGAGCTGCAGGGAGAAGTGCGGCGTCCGGGTCCGCTCCGTCGGTGCGTCCGGGGCGGGTGGGTCGCTGATTCCGGTACCGAACATCACAACTGATGATCTTTTGAGCGTGCCCCGTCAGAATTTCTGTTGACTGTTAGACAAACGCAGCTCAGAGTATGAGCACAGGCAGACGCCGTGCCCACCGCCCCCACGCGGCCAGACACGGCGCCTGCTGTTGCGGCCCGGCAGCACTGCCAGGCCATACCTCCCAGTCATCCCCTGCGCACCGGGGTGCGTCGGCCGGTCCCGGCCCACGAGGGGCCGGCAGTCGCCGGGAGGCTGGCACCACCGCCGAGAGCGACTCGACGGACGGCACCGTTTGCTCGGGACCCGCACGCCCCCACGCGGCGGCGTCCCGAGCAGATCCACGGGAGCGACGGGCCGGGGCCCCGCGGATCTGGCTCTTGTTGCACGGAACTGCAGTGGAACTGTTGGCTTGTGTGTTCGTGCTGTGTGCGACGACGAAGCTGGGTGCTCGGCAGTTCGGCACGACGAGTGCACAGTGAGGGATACGCGTGTAGGGCCGCGTTGCGACATGCCGTCCCCCCGGAGGGTGAAACCCAGAACGGCTGTCGTGCTGAACCGAACGTAGCCCGGACGGTTGCTCAGAGTCAACATTGGTCTCTGAGCGTCGACCTCCCGCCCGCCCCCCGTCGGCGTCCCACCCGCCTCGCGAGTGTGGTGTGCCGGACACGTACGATGTTCCCATGTCTTTTCTCCGCCGTCGCTCCGGACAGCCCGCCGGCCCGGACTTCGACGTGCTCGCGATGGACCCGGGTGACTGGCCCGGTGACTTCGGTGCGGCCATGATGACCGGCCCGGACGGCTCCTGCCAGGGGATTTTCCTGCGCTACGACCTGTTCGGCGGCAGAGGCCCGGCGATGTTCATCGGCAACCTCCCCGAGGGTTCGCCCGCCCGGGACACCGGCGACGAGGTGCCCTTCGAGGTGCGGCAGCTGCTCGCGGCGCTGGAGAACGACGAGCCGGTCGAGTTCGCCTCGGCCGAGGACTTCCCGGTGATGCTCGGGGACGACCTGCTGATCGTGAAGAAGGTCAAGGTCAGCGAGGAGCGCGTGTTCTGCGCCCAGTTCGGCCGCAGCGACGGGGTGCTCGTCACCATCGCGTCGTGGGACCGACCGATTTCGGACGACCTGTATCAGCTGTTGAAGCCGCTGCCGGCCGACATGTTCCAGCAGGGCTGATTCCGGCGGGGCCGATTCCGGCACGGCCGACCGTGCCCGCCCGCGGCCCGGTCGGGGCCCGGCCAGGGCTCGGACGCTGCTTGACGGTATCGATCACCGGTTCGTACAGTCGCGAACATGCCGTGCCGTCTCCCGCTGTTGACCCGTCGCAGGCATCTGGACCTGTGCCGGACTGCCGGCGCGGTGTGTCCGGGCCGCTGAGGGGGGATCTCGCCCCCGTGGCGGCGGGTGGCCGACCGGACCGGGTCGGCGCCGAGACCGGGGGGCGGGCCGCGGGCCGGCCTCCGGGGCCGCCGGCCCGTTCGCGCGCCCGTACGGCGTGCCGTCCGCACCCGCTGAGCCCATGCTGCCGCCCGGAGGCACCAGCCCCATGACGACCATCGCCGCCAACGATCGTTCACCGAACGATCGTCCCCGAACCGATTTGTCGGATTCCGGCCATCCCGCCCCTTCCGCCCCGCCCGCGCGCCCGGCGTCCCCCGCCCGGCCCTCCCGCCCCGCGGCGCCCACGGCACCCGTCCCGCCCGCTCCCGCCGCTGCCACCCCTCCCACCGCGACCGCCGCCACCGCCGAGCCCGACCGCTCGGCGGTCGAGGCCGCGCTGGCCGGCCTGCCCCGGGTGGTCGACCTGCTCGCCGCCCGCGCCGAGGAGCACGACCGCGACGCGACCTTCCCGTACCAGGGCATCGAGGCGGTGCACGAGGCCGGGCTGCTCACCCTGACGGTCTCCCAGCGGTACGGCGGACCGGGCGGGACGCTCGCCGACACCGTCCGGGTGCTGGCCCAACTCGGCCGCGGGGACGCCTCGGTGGCCGTGGTCACCGCCTTCACCCTGCTCCAGCACGCCGAGCAGGCCCGCCGCGCGAGCTGGCCGGCGGCCGGCTACCGGCGGCTGCTGACCGAGTCCCGGCGCGGGCCCGCGCTGGTCAACACGCTGCGGGCGGAGCCCGGCGGCCGGCCGGACGAGCCGCTCGGGACGGTGGCCCGACGGGACGACGAGGGCTGGCTGCTGACCGGCCGCAAGACGTACTGCACCGGCGCCGAGGCACTCGCCTGGATGGCCGTCACCGCGCGGACCGACGAACCCGAGCCGCGGGTCGGCACCTTCCTGGTTCGCGGGGAGAGCGAGGGCCTGGAGATCGACCCCACCTGGGACCAGCTCGGCCTGCGGGCCAGCGCCAGCCACGACGTCGTCCTCGACGCGGTGCGGGTCCCGCTCGAACTCGGGCTCGGGCTGCGCACGCCCGGCCGGGAGGACGCGCAGGAGGCCGAACTCGCCCGCGCCTGGCACGACCTGGCCCTCGCCGCGGTGGCGGTCGGGGTCGCCCGGGCCGCCGAGGCCTGGCTGGTCCGTTTCCTGAACCAGCGCACTCCGGCCAATCTCACCGAGCCGCTCGGCACCCTGCCGCGCTACCGCGCCGGGCTCGGCGAGATCGACGCCCAGCTGATCGGCGCCGAGGAACTGCTGTACGGCCTGGCCCCCCGGGTGGACCGGGGCGAGGCGGACGCGGTGGCCCGGACCGGACCGGCCCACCTGCTGGCCACCCGGGCCGCCACCGCGGCCGTCCAGCAGGCCGTCGCGCTCACCGGCAACCCGGGACTGAGCCGGCGTCACCCGCTGGAGCGCTACCTGCGGGACGTGCTCAGCAGCCGGGTGCACCTGGCGCCCGAGGAGGCGGTGCTGGACGCCGCCGGCCGGGGGGGGGGGGGGGCGGGGGGGGGGGGCCGGGGCGCCCGGGGGGGGGGCCGGGCCGCGCCCCCCCCCGCCGGCGGGGGGGCCCCGCCCGCCCCGCGGCCCCCCGGGGGGCGGGGGGTCGGCGGAGGTGGTCAGCGGGTACCGACCGCCGCCCGGACCGCGCGGCGGGCCAGCGCGGCGTCGTCGTAGAGCCGGCGGATCATGATCCGCTGCTCCTCGCCGGCGCCCGGCACGTCGTACAGCCGGATCTCCCGCATCAGCACCAGCACCAGGTTGACCAGGAACGCGTCCCGGGCCATGGTGCCGCCGCTCTGGGCGAGTTGGCTGATCTGGCGGCGGGCGGCGGTGTCGCCGGAGAGCACGCCCCAGAGCACCGCCAGGTCGTAGCCCGGCAGGTACCAGCCGGCCTGCTCCCAGTCGACCAGCACCGGCCCGGACGGCGCCAGCAGCATGTTGCTGAGCAGCGCGTCGCCGTGGCACAGCTGCAGCGGGGTGTTGCCCAGGCCGTGCAGCAGGCCGCGCAGGTCGCCGGCGTCCCGGTCGGTGAGCTGGCCCACCGAGTGGTAGCGGGCGATCTCCAACTGGTAGTCCAGGCGCGGCTGGAACACGTCGCTCGGCGGCCGCCAGAGGTTCAGCGTCCGGACCGCGCCGAGCAGCGCGCGGACCTCGCCCGGGGTGGGCGCGTTGACCGGGTGGCGCTCCCGGGCGGCCGGGCGGCCGGGGATCCGCTCCATGACCAGCACGCACCGGTCGTGGTCGGCCGCGACCAGCCGGGGCAGCCGCACCGGCGGGCGGTGCCGGACGAACGCCCGGTAGACCGCGACCTCGTGGTGGAAGTCGGCCACCAGCTGCTCGAAGTACTCACTCCGCACCGCCTGCGGCGCCAGGCACTTGGCGACCACCGGCGCCCGCCCGATGGTGCCCGCCACCAGGATGTGGCGGCTGCCCTCGCGCAGGACCTGGCGCGGGGTGAACGCCGGACATATCCGCGCGATGCTCCCCAGCGCGGCCCGCACCGACGGGGTCTGCAGCGCCGCCGGGTCGATCCGCTCGGGCCCGAGCGGCTGGCCGGGGCGCCGGGTGCGCAGCACCTGGCCGTCGGCCTGCCGGGCCAGCGGGAGGCGGTGGCCGGCCGGGGGGACGGCCTCGGGGGTGCGCAGTCCCAGCGCCGTGCGGCCGACCGGGACGCGGGCGTCCGCGGCCCGGCCCTCGGTGCCCCGCGGGGCCACCGGACGGCTCGCCGGGGGCACCTGCCGGGGCCCCGGACGGCCGGTGGCTGCGGTGGGGGGGCGCAGCGCGGTGCGGCTCGCGGTCGGCGTGGGGGTCGTCGCTGAGGAGTACATGGGCTGAGGGTGGTCCCTTCCGGTCCGTCTGCGGGTTCGCCCCGCGGGGCGGGGGAGGGCTGGTGCCGCGTGCTTCCTGGCGTGACGGCGGCCCTGCTTCGGTGGGTGGTGCGCGGGCGCCGGGCACGGACGAGGGGTCAGGAACCCCTGTTCGACGGCGTCCCGGTCGTCCGCACCCTGGGGAATGCGGTCGGCCGGACTGCCGCGGCCGTGCCCGGCGCCCCCGCGCCACCCGGCCGCGCCACCCCCTCGGGTGAGGACCGGGAGCGTCCCGTGCCACGGTCGGGGGACTGCCCCGACGCTGGTGGGACGCCGCCCGACCCGAGGGGCGAGGTGGCGCATCCCTACAACACACCCGTCGGGCACTGGCTTAGTAGTCTGGCGGGCCCTGGCGAACGGTGGCGAATGCTCGCCTGGCACTTGCCGGAGCCTCTAGCCTCGGAGGTGCCGAGGAACCTGGGGGCTTCATTTGAGCAGGGAACCCAACACCCGACTCGCCGATCTGTTCGTCCTGACCGGATGGTCCAAGGGCGAACTGGCCCGGCTGGTCAACCGTCGGGGTGCCGCGATGGGTCAGCAGCAGCTGTCCACCGACACGTCGAGGGTACGGCGGTGGATCGAGCAGGGGGAGATCCCGCGCGATCCGGTGCCGAGGGTGCTGGCGGCCGTGTTCACGGAGCGGCTCGGACGTGTCGTCACCACTGAGGACCTCGGTCTGGAACGACACCGGCCCACCAGGTCCGGAGCGGAGCCGTCCGCAGCAGTCCCGTGGTCGCCGGATCGAACAGCCGCGGTCCTCACCGAGTTCACGGGAATGGACCTCATGCTGAACCGACGTGGATTGGTGGGCGCCGGAGCCGCGCTCACGGCCGGGGCGGTCGTCGCCGACTCCCTCAAGGGCTGGCTGGGCGGGGACGCGGTCGCGTACGCGGCCTCCCTGCCGGGCCCGCGCCAGGTGGTCACCGGGGGCGGCGCGCGCCCGGTGGTCGACGTGTACGACGCGGGCCCGGTCGGGCTCGACGAGGTGGAGTCGCTGGAGCGCTCGGTGCAGGTGTTCCGGGCCTGGGACGCCGCGCGCGGCGGCGGGCTCCAGCGCAAGGCGGTGGTCGGCCAGCTCAACGAGGTCGGCGGCCTGTTGACGCACCGGCACGCCCCGGTGGTGGAGCAGCGGTTGTGGCTGGTCGCGGCCAACCTGGCGGTGCTGGCCGGCTGGATGTCGCACGACGTGGGCCTGGAGCCCACCGCCCAGAAGTACTTCATGATGGCGGCCGAGGCCGCCAAGGAGGCCGGTGACCGGCCGCGGGCCGGCGAGGCGATCTCCCGGGCGGCCCGGCAGATGGTGCACCTCGGCCGGGCCGACGACGCGATCGAACTGATGTCGGCGGCCAAGGCGGGCGGCGGCCTGCTGCTGCCCAGAGCGCGGGCGATGTTCAACACCGTCGAGGCCTGGGCGCACGCCTCGATCGGGCACTCCCAGGACACCTACCGGCTGCTCGGCGAGGCGGAGGACCTCTTCACCGAGGACGCGCCGGAGCCGCCGCCGACCTGGATGCAGGTCTTCGACGAGGCCGAGCTGCGCGGCATGCAGGCGCTGGTGCTGCGCACCCTGGCCGAGCACGACCCGGCGGCGGCCCCGCGGGCCCGGCGGCACGCGGAGCGGGTGATCACCCTGCGGGAGGGCACCGGGCAGCTGCGGTCGGCGCTGTTCGACCGGATCACCCTGGCCTCGGTGCACTGGATCACCGGGGAGCCGGACGCGGCGGAGTTCCAGGCCAAGATGGTGATGAACCTGATCGGCCAGAACTCCTCGCACCGGACCTGGGACCGGCTGCGGGAGATGTACCGGCTGACCGCCCGGTACCGGGGGCTGCCGGTGGTGGACGAGCTGCGGGCGCAGCTCGGGCGGGAGCTGCGGGCGGCGGACGCGAAGAACCGGCCGCGGCCGTCGTGAGACGGGCGGCCGGTCCGGGGTCGGAGCGGCACGGGGCCGGTCGGGCAGGGCGCGAGCGGGAAAGGCTCGGCCGGGAAGGGCCCGGGGTTCAGGTCGGCGGGGCCGGCCGGAGCAGCATCCGCAGCGCGGTGACGGTGCCGTCGGCGTCGAGCACGGGCTCGCCCGCGCACTCGACGTGGTCGTGCCGTCCGCCGGGGCGTCGGATCCGCAGGGTGCCGGCGGCCGGACGGCCGTGCACCAGGGCGTCGGTCATCATCCGCCGCAGCAGCGGCCGGTCCGCCTCGGGGAGGCGGTCGGGCAGCCGGTCCAGGCTGAGCGGGCCGCGGCCCGGGTCGCAGCCGAGGAGGAGGTAGGTCGCCTGGTCCCAGCGGACTCCGTCGGTCAGCAGGTCCCACTCGGCCGAGCCGACGGGCCGGTCCTCGCCGGGGCCGCCGCCGAGGTGGGGCCCGGACGGCTCCTGCGCCGTGCCGTCCACTCTGCCGTCCGTTCCGCTGTCGGAGCCGTCGTCGGCGTTGCCGTCCGCGCCCGCCCGGACGCCGTCCACCACCGTGGCGGTGTCCGGCGGGCGGGCGGTGCCTGAGGACATGTTCATGACGGGTCCATCGCTCGGTGTGTCCCCCCGTGTGCGGGGTGTCGTGGTGGTGAGAAGACTGTCGCACAGCGTTCCGGGCGGTGTGGGCGATTTGGACAGAACGCAGGCAAAGTTCCCCTGGCATATGCCACTGTGGCAGCGGCCTTCGTCGCCCTGTGTGCGGAAGGGGGTCCGAGGCGGTAACCTTCGGTGATTCCGGCGCCCGGGCGCCCACCGCAGTACCGACCAGAGACCCCGGCGACGGAAATCCCGTTGCCACTACGACCGCCGCAACGGATGCTGACCTCATGTTCGAGCCAGTGATAGCACCTAGCGCCAGCCTCCTTGGCCTCCTGCAACGAGGCCGTGGTGACGGGCAGCTCCATGCGCTGGCCGCCGACCGTGCCGAGGCCATCGCCGCGCTGGAGGAATGCGTCACCAGGGATCCGCGGGCCGACTGGCAGGTCGAGAGCCGCTCCCTCTACTACGCACGCCTCTACATGGAGCTGGAGGCCTCCCTCGAGGGCATCGAGGACCACCTCCACTCCGCCGAGGACCTCGTCAGCGACGACGAGAGCCGCACCGGCCTCGCCCTCTCCGTCCTGGGCCACCTCGCCGCCTACGGCCGGCGCGACGCGCTGCTGATGCTGCGCGAGTACGCCGCCACGGGCGCCAACTGGGCCTGGGCCCTCGACGAACTCGCCCTGCGCGACGACGACCGGGGCCTGCTGCTGCTCGGGACGGCCGTGCTGGACCGGTTCCCGCCGGGCCCGGAGGGCGACGCCGAGCTGCGCGACTTCATCCGCAACGCCTACGAACCCAGGCCCTGGCGGCTCTGGGCGGCCTACCACCCGAGAGTGGCCGCCGCCGCCGAGCAGTCGCCCTTCGACCTCTGGCAGCGCCAGCTCAACCGCGGTGGCGTCACCCCGGGCTGGTCCACCGCCGACGTCCTGGCCTGGGCCGACCAGGGCCAGCTGGGCGACCTCGGCGCCGGTGCCTTCCTGAGCCGCCCCGAGCCCGTGCGCACCGACGAGGACCGCTCCGGCCCCGACGCGGTGGACCGCCGGGCCGCCGCGGCCGCCCGCTGTCTGACCGCCGTGGTCCGCCCCGAGGACCGTCCGCTCCTGCTGGAGGCCGCCCGGGACGGCCTGCCCGGCGCCCGGCGGGCCGCCCTGCGCTACCTGGTCGACCAGCGTGACCGGGCCGCCCTCGAACTGATCGAGGCCGCCGCAGCTGACGTGGACGACCGGATCGTCCGGGCCGCGTTGGAGCTGCTCGGCCGGATGCGCGGCCCCGAGGTGCTGGCGCAGGCCCGCCGCTGGGCCGACCCGGCCAGCGGGGGCGCCGACAGCGCGCTGGGCGAGACCGCCGTGCGCCTGCTCGCCGACGCGGGCGAGCCGGCCGACGCCCCGCTGGTGGTCGCCGGTCTGCGCCGCTGGATCTCCGTGCACGGGGTCAGCGGTACCGGGCTCGGGTCCCTGGTCGACGGTGCGGGGCGGCTGGCCGCCGCCGACGCCGTCCCGGTCCTGCGCCACGTCTACGGGGAGGCCGCCTCCTCCGAACTGCGCGGCCGCGCCGCCCGGGCGCTCGCCGTGACCGATGTGCGCTTCCCCGAGGGGCCCGCCGTCGAGTGCCTCTGGGACTGCGAGGAGTCCACCCGCGAGCTCGCCGCGCGCCATGTCGCCACCACCGGCGACGCGCGTGTGCTGGAGCGACTGCGCAGGCTCGCCGCCGACCCGGCCGAGGAGGCCGAGGTCCACGCCGCCGTCCGCGGCCGGCTGACCGCCCGGGAGCCCGGGCGGTAGGTCCGTCCGGCACCGGGTGGGCCGGGGCAC
>NZ_JBHYGR010000051.1:47707-62538 GCF_042738155.1 Kitasatospora sp. NPDC059088
CGCCCCCCCGCCCGGCCGGGGCCGGGCGCCCCCGCGGGCCCCGGGGGGTTTGGTCCCGCCGGCCCGGGGGGGGGGGGGGCCCCGGGGGGGGCCCCCCGCCCCACCGTTTCCCCGGGCCGTTCCGGCGCCACTGGTGGAACCGCGTTCTACTTGACCGAACCCGCGTCCGGCGCCAGCACGCCGCCCGCCACCAGACCGATGATCAGAACGCCGAGCAGCACCCGGTATACCACGAACGGCAGGAAACTGTTGTTCGAGATGTACCTGAGGAACCAGGCGATCGCCGCGTAGCCGACCGCGAAGGCGATCAGGGTGGCCAGGATCGTCGGACCCCAGGCCGGCGCCGGGCCCTCGCCGATCTTGAACAGCTCCAGCGTCCCCGAGGCGAGCACCGCCGGGATCGCGAGCAGGAACGAGTAGCGGGCCGCCGCCTCCCGGCTGTAGCCGAGCAGCAGGCCCGCGCTGATCGTGCCGCCGGAGCGGGAGACCCCGGGGATCAGCGCCAGCGCCTGGGCGAAGCCGTAGGCGGCCGCGTGCGGCAGGGTCAGGTCGGTGATCGGACGGGCGTGGCGGACGGCGCGGGTGCGGTCCGCGAGGGCCAGGACGAGGCCGAACACGATCAGCGTGGTGCCGATGACCCGCAGGTCGCGCAGGTGGGTCTCGATGGAGTCCTGGAACAGCTTGCCGAGGACGCCGATCGGCAGCGTCCCGAGGATCACGAACCAGCCCATCCGGGCGTCCGGATCGGAGCGCAGCGCCGGGCGGAACAGCGACAGCGCCCAGGTGCGGACGATCGAGGCGATGTCCCGGCGGAAGTAGATCAGCACGGCGGCCTCGGTGCCGAGCTGGGTCACGGCGGTGAAGGCGGCGCCCGGGTCGTCCCAGCCCAACAGGGCCGAGAACACCCGCAGGTGGGCGCTGGAGGAGATCGGCAGGAACTCGGTGAGCCCCTGGATCAGGCCGAGAACGGCCCCGTGGAACCAGTCGATCACCGAACACCCGCCGGGGGTATCGGGCGGGCGTGGCGGGGGTGCGGCATGGGCGGGTCCTCGCGGGTCGGAGCGGGCGTGCGGGCGTGCGGACGACCGCGACCCGCGCGACCCCGGGCCGCGCACGGGCCCGGCGCGCGGCCGATGGTACGGGGTGAAGGTAACAGTTCTTTGTTCACCCTTTAATCGGACTTTGCGCACCGGGCTCGCACCCGGCCCGCGCCGGGCTAGCCGGCGGGCCGGGCCCGGACCCAGGTCCGATCGTCCGTCAGGTACGTCTCGATCCGCAGCCCGGCGTCCGCCAGGGCCTCCTCGAAGGCCGCCGTCGAGAGCGGGCGGGACAGGAAGGTCTGGGTCCAGGTGCCGTCCGGGAAGACGTACTCCGTCCGGACCGAATTCACCCCGGCACCGACCGGTGTCGCCGAGAGGATCCTGGCCACCCCGTCCGTCCCGGCGATCCGGCTCTCCCGCGGCACGTTCCGGTGCCAGTCCTCGCCCTCGCGCTGCACCAGGACGCAGCCGTCCCCGGCGACGTGGCGGCGGCAGGTCTCCAACAGGCCCTGGCGGACGGCCGGATCGCCGGCGTGCACCAGGAAGGAGGCGAGCAGCACGACGTCGAAGCGCTCGCCGAGGTCCAGCCGCTCGATCGGGCTGCGCACCGTACGGACCTCCGGGCGCACCCGGGCGAGCATCTCGGCGGACTCGTCCACCGCCGTCACGGCGAAGCCGCGCTCGACCAGCGGGTGGGTCATCCGGCCGACGCCGCAGCCCAGTTCGAGGATCCGGGCGCCGGGCGGGGCGGCCGCCTCGATCACGTCCGGGGCGTCGCCCACCGGGAGGCGGGTCCACACCTCCACCGCGCAGCCGTCCGGGGTGATCGCGCCCGCGCCCGTGCCCTCGTAGCCCTCACGCCGCCCGTCGTGCCCGTGCGCGCCGCCGTTCTCGTGCAAGTCGTTGCCCATGGGGGCCATCGGAACACGCGCGGGGCGGGGAGGGAAGGCGGTCCGGGCGGCTTTCGGTCAGCCCGTCAGGAGCTCCAGATCCGCCAAGGTGGCGCGCAGCCAGGCGAGTTCGGCCTCGGTGGTGGCCCGGGCGGTGAGCAGCAGGCCGCGCCGGAAGGGGTCGGCGAACTCCTCGGCGCTGCGCGGGCGCTCGCCCTCGTAGAAGAAGCTGGCCGGCTCGGACAGGAAGGTCAGCCGGCGGCGGAGTACGGCGGCCTGGGCGGCCGGGTCGTCGAGGTGGCGGAGGAAGGAGACCACGGTGGTCCAGCGGTTGCCGTCGCTGATGTCGAGCGGCTCGGGCGCGCGGAGCCGGTCGAGCAGTGCGGTGCGGCCGGCTCCGGTCAGGTGGAGGGTGTGCCGGGGCGCGGCGGCGCTGCCGGGCTCGGTCTCGCGCACCAGCAGGCCGTCGGCCTCCAGTCGCTTGATCGCGGGGTAGAGCGAGCCGTCGCTGATCGGGCGGATGTGACCGGTGAGCGCGGCGAGGTGGCGACGCAGTTCGTAGCCGTGCAGCGGGCGGTCGTACAGGAAGCCGAGGATCGCGAGCTTGAGCATGGGGCCACTCTCCCAGATCGGTGTCTCGGTGCGCCGGTATATCGGTTCCGGTATACCTCGACTTCGAGGTATGGTCTGGCCTCGGCAGTCCCGAACCGGAACCGCCGAGCGACCCGACCCGAACCGACCCAGGAGTGTGTGCACGTGCGCGAGGCCCCCGTCACCCCGAACGGCGACCGGATCCGCTGGGTCGAGCTGCCCGGCGCCGAGCCCGCCCGGCTCTACCTGCACGGCCTCGGCGCCAGCTCACCGGTCTACTTCGCGGCCGCCGCCGCCCACCCGCTGCTCACCGGACGCCGCGCACTGCTGCTCGACCTGCTCGGCTTCGGGATCAGCGACCGGCCCACCGACTTCGGCTACACCCTGGAGCAGCACGCCGACGCGGTCGCCACGGCCGTCGCGGCGGCCGGGCTCCGGCAGGTCGAGGTGGTCGCCCACAGCATGGGCGGCGCGATCGCGATCGTCCTGGCGCACCGCCACCCCGGGCTGGTCTCCCGGCTGGTCCTGGCGGACGCCAACCTCGACCCGATCGCCCCCGACCCCGAGCGGATCGGCAGCAGCGGCATCGCGGCCCGCACCGAGGCCGAGTTCCTGGCCGGCGGCCGGGCGGAGGTCGCCGAACGGGTCGGCCCGTCCTGGTGGTCCACCATGCGGCTGGCCGGTCCCGAGGCCCTCCACCGCAGCGCCGTGCACCTCGCCCGGGGCAGCGAGCCGACCATGCGCGCCCTGCTGCTCGGACTCGACCTCCCGCGCACCTTCCTCCACCCGGAGGCGGACGCCCCCGCGGATGCCGACGGCCTGCGCGCGGCCGGGGTCCGGGTGGTGGCGGTGCCGGACTGCGGGCACACCATCATGCTCGACAATCCGGACGGCTTCGCGGCGGCGGCCGCCACGGCGCTCGGGGGGCCGGCGCGGACGTCCTAGGCTGGACGGCACCGCCGGAGAGGAGCCCGTACGATGCCCGTCGCCGTCCCGCCCGCACTGGCCGCGTCACTGGCCGGGTCCCTCGGCGCGCGGGGACGCGCCTGGGTGGCCCGACTCCCCTCCCTGGCGGCCGAGTCGGCCGAACGCTGGGAGCTGCGCCCGGACGGCCCGGCGGCCCACGGCGTGGTCGCGCTGGTGCTGCCGGTGCGCCGCGCCGACGGTACGCCCGCGGCGCTCAAGCTCCAGCCGGTGGACGAGGAGACGGTGGGCGAGCCGCTCGCCCTCCGGGCCTGGGGCGGTTGCGGCGCCGTCCGGCTGCTCGACCACCAACCCGCCACCGGCGCCATGCTGTTGGAGCGCCTGGACCCGTCCCGCTCGCTGCTCACGATGGCCGACGACCTCGCGGCGGTACGGGTGATCGCCGAACTGCTGCGACAGTTGACGCTCCGTCAGGCGCCGCCCGGCCTGCGCACCTTGGCCGACGTCGCGGACGAGCTGCTGCTGCGCGCCCCGGCCGCAGCTGCCGCCCACACCGACCCGGACGAACGGCGCCTGCTCGCCGACTGCGCGGCCGCCCTCCGTGCCGTCCGCGCCGAACCGGGCGACCGCCTGCTGCACTGGGACCTGCACCACGGCAACGTCCTCGCCCCGCTGCCGGACACCGACCGGGCACCCTGGCTGGCGATCGACCCCAAGCCGCTGGCCGGGCACCCTGGCTTCGAGCTGCTGCCCGCGCTGCGCAACCGCTGGGCGGACGTCACGGCCGGCGGCAGCCCGGCCAGGGCGCTGCGGCGCCGCTTCGACCTGCTGGTGGAGGCGCTGGAGGTGGACCGGGAGGCGGCGGCCGCCTGGACCCTCGCCCGGGTCCTGCAGAACGCGGTCTGGGCGGCCGAGGAGGGGGAGACGGCGCTCGACCCGGGCCAACGCGTCATCGCGGAGCTGGTGTCGGGCCGGGGCTGACGGGCGTCCGGCGCCGCCACCGGGCGTGGACGCGGCCCCCGCGCCGCCACCGGTCCGGCCGGCCCGCCGCTACGCCCGTACCGCCGTGAACCGGACCCGTACCCCCGGCGCCAGCAGGGCCGCCGGCTCCCGGGCCGGGTCCCAGAGCGCCAGCGCCGTCCGCCCGATCAGCTGCCAGCCGCCGGGGGACGGGCTCGGGTAGACGCCGGTGTACGTCCCGGCAAGGGCCACCGAGCCGGTCGGGACGGCGCTGCGCGGGGTGGCCCGGCGCGGCACCCCGTACCGCGGCGGCAGACCGGTGAGGTAGCCGAAGCCGGGGGCGAAGCCGCAGAAGGCGACCACGTACTCGGGCTCGGTGTGGATCCGTACGGCCGCCTCGGCGGAGACGCCCCAGCGGGCCGCGACCTCCGCGAGGTCGGCGCCGTCGTACACGGTCGGGATTTCCACCAGCGGCCCGCCCGCGGTCGTGGCGGCCGTCGGGCGGGCGGTGCGCAGCAGCGCCGCCAGCGCGGTGACGTCCGCGACCTCGTCCAGCAGGACGGTGTGGGCGGCGGGCACGATCTCGCCGACCTCGCCGAGCTCCCCGCCGGTCTGCCGGTCGCGCAGCCAGCCGTACAGCGCGGCGACCTCGGCCGTCCCCGGGAGCTCGACCAGCAGCGCCCGCTCGCCGACCCGCCGCACCGCCGGGCCCGCACCGGGAGGGCCCGCGCCGAGCCGCTCCCCGCCGGGCCGCTCCCCGGCGCCGCCCGTCACGCGAACGCCTCGACCCGCACCCCGGCCGAGGCGAGCGCCCCACGGATCCGCCAGGCGAGCTGGGCGGCGCCGGGGGTGTCGCCGTGGACGCAGAGCGAGCGCGCCTCGACGGCGATCCGGTCGCCACCGACGGCCTCCACCGCGCGGTCCCGGGCGATCCCGACGGCCCGGGTGATGACCGTTTCGGGGTCGTGCACCACCGCGTCGGGCTCGCGGCGCGGCACGAGGGTGCCGGCCCAGGTGTAGGCGCGGTCGGCGAAGGCCTCGGCGACCACCGGCAGTCCGACCCCCTCGGCGACGGCGAGCAGCCGGGAGCCGGGCAGTCCGAGGACGGGCAGCGGCCCGTCGCAGACCGCGCCGGCCCGCAGCACCCCGGCCACCACGGCCTCGGCCTGCTCGGAGTCGGAGACCACCCGGTTGTAGAGCGCGCCGTGCGGTTTGACGTAGGAGACCCGGGAGCCGGCGGCCCGGGCGAAGACCTGGAGGGCGCCGATCTGGTAGGCGATCTCGTCGGCGAGTTCCTCCGGTGGGACGTCCATGGCGCGGCGGCCGAAGCCCGCGAGGTCGCGGTAGGAGACCTGGGCGCCGATCCGGACGCCGCGTTCGGCGGCCAGCGCGCAGACCCGGCGCATCGTGGACGGGTCCCCGGCGTGGAAGCCGCAGGCGACGTTGGCGCTGGTCACCACGGAGAGCAGGGCCTCGTCGTCGGTCAGGGTCCAGCGTCCGAACCCCTCGCCGAGGTCCGCATTGAGATCGATCACCGCATCGGCCACGCCCGTCCGCCTCCCAGCAGCTGTTGAGCCAGATGGTAGGGCCTGGCGGTGAAGCCCGTTGCCCGTCACCCGGACGGTCGACGGGCCCACCGGCGCGCGGCCTGCACGCACGCGCCCCGGGGCGGCACCCCGGGGCGGTCGGCTCAGTTCGCGGCAAGGCGTTCCTGGAAGGAACGTTCCAGCGGGCGCAGGGCGCGGAGCACGATCAGCAGCGGAACGACACCGAAGACGCCGAACGACATGTCGATGAATCGCCACGCCAGCGGGATCCCGCGCAGCGGTCCGCAGATCAGCGCCAGCGGGATCACCGCGCCGCAGGCGAGCACCGCCCAGCGGATCACCCAGATGTTGCGGACCGGGTCCTTGAGCGGCCCCCAGAAGGCGGCGCCGATCACCAGGTGGGCGAAGGCCAGCCAGTCGCTGCCGTACGCCAGGAAGGGGTAGCTCCGGTTGGTCTCGACGAGGCCGGTGTGCACCCGCTCGAACCAGGCCGCGGCGCCCGCCGGGGAGGTCGCCGAGCAGAAGGACGGCCCGCAGGAGACGTGCGCGGCCGGCACCCCGCCGAAGGTGATCGAGCCGTAGGTCAGGTTGGTGCCCTGGAGGTACACCTGGGTCCCGCCGGCCACCGGCCCGCTCTTGGTGGTCAGGTTGCTCACCACCGGCGCGGGCGGCGCCGCCGGTGCGGCGCCGGTGTAGTCGAAGGCGACCGGGGAGGCGGCCGTGCCGCCGGGGGTCACCACGCTGACCGGGGCGCTGCCCGATCCGCCGGGGGTGGTCACCGTGCAGGCGGTGTCGGTGCAGGTGCCCGGCGCGGGCACGCCGCCGACCAGCACCATGCCGTTGGACAGGTTGCTGCCGTTGACGGTCACCGCGGTGCCGCCGGTGCCCGGGCCGGTGGTGGTGCCGAGGCCGCTGACGGCCGGGGCGGCCTGGACGGTGGCCGGCAGGTAGCCGCGGCTGCCGAGGTCGTACCGGGAGACGTGCCCGGTCGGGTCGGTGTCGTTGGGGTTGGCGGCCGTGACCGTGATCACGCCGGCGATCGGCACGCCCGGGGTGGTGCGCAGGTTGAGCTTCATGAACTCGCTCTTCCCGACCACCCGGGTGCCGGTGAGCACGGCCTCCAGGTGGCGGCCGTCGGGGGAGAGGGTCTCGGTGAAGGTGTAGTCGTACGGCGTGGAGTAGAACATCGCGCCGTCGGTGGTGACGCCCGGCGGCAGGTCGACGGTGAAGTGGGTCGGCCCGGTCAGGTCGGCGGTGCCGGCGGAGGTCCAGCTCGCCGACATGTTGCCGGAGGTGAAGATGCCGCCGGGGTAGTTCCCGCTCTGCGACACGGTCACGTGCTGGGCGGAGGTCGACGCGGAGGACGCCCCGGGGGCCGCCGCGGCGACGGCGGCACCGGTGCTGAGGACGGTCACGGACAGCGCGGCGGCGAGGCCGGCTTTCGCCAGTCGGGTGATCATGGGTCGATCATCACCGAACCATCGCGCTGACCTCACGGTTTTCTCGCATGACCGTTCGAGAATGGCGGAATCCCGTCGAAACCCCGTTCCGTTTCGGCCCCGGGGACCGCCACCCAGCTGCCGCTCCGCCCGTCCACAAGGTCCGTTTCGGTCGATGTCGGTGCGAACCTCTAATCTTGTCCACCGTGACCGTCATCGCTGACCCGCCCACCGAGCCCGGCCTCCGCCCGGCCGCCGGCGCCGCCGTGCCCGCACCGCGGCCCGCGCCCGGCCCCGCCGCCGACGAGGGCCTGGCCCGCCGGCTCAAGGCGCTGGCCTGCACCGCCCCGCTGCACGACCTGGACAACCGCAAGGTCAACCTGGCCGGCGAGTACGGCGGCTACGCGATGGCCGAGGTCGGCCTCGCCGCGATCGACCTGGTCACCCTGCACATGGACTTCGACACCGGGGCCGACCGCGAGATAGTGCTCGCCCGGATGCTGCCCCGGGTCGCCGCCCAGGCCCCGCGCCGGCCCGCCCCCGAGCACGAGCGGGTCGCCCGCTGGGTGCTGGAGTCGCTGATCAACGTCGGCAGCGTGGACCGCGGCTTCCGCGCCGTCTACGGCACCTTCGGCGCCGACGGCGAGTACGTCCGCCGGGACTACGACTTCAAGCTGATCGAGGAGGTCCCCGGCCCCGACGGCGGTGTCTACCTGCGCACCACCGACGAGGCGGTCAACGTCCTGGTCGGCGCGCTCGACACCGACGTCACCTCGGCCCAGATCGCCGCCGAGGTCAAGCTGGAGGTGCTGATCCGCCGCGGCCGCCTGGCCGACGCCCAGCTCGCCGCCGAGCAGGCCCGCTACCGCACCGTCCAGTACGCCGAGACGCTGCGCCGCGCCCTCGACGCCACCCGCCGCAACGTCCGCGCGGTCGACTGGATGCAGGCCGTCCCCGACCTCATCGACGAGGCGCTGGACCACATCGCCGACCGCTACCGGCACGAGAACGCGATTCTCACCAACATCCGCAAGGCCCGCGACGAGGCCGAGGACCAGGAGCACAAGCGCCGCGCCGCCGAACTGGTCGACATCGTCAAGGACTGCATCCGCCGCCACACCCAGCTCCAGACCCGGCTGCTGGAGGCCGGGCCGCTGTTCCGCGCCGAGCAGGACCGGCAGGCCTTCGCCGCCCCCGGCGCCCGCAGCGGCATCGACCTGTACGGCCAGCTGCTCGCCCCCGTGCTGCGGCTCCCGGTGGAGCAGGCCGTCCGGCCCACCGGCGCCTTCTTCGCCCGCGGCGCCGGCCTGCGCACCCCCGTCTCGGTCCGGGTCGCCGACCTGGTCGACCTGCTGCTCACCCCGCCGGTCGAGCGCGAGCACCTCGGCGCCGAACTGCCCGACCCGGACCTCGTCGCCACCCCGGACGACAGCCGCTTCTCCGAGGCCCAGCTGGAAGCCGCCCAGGTCCTGCTCGACCTGCCCCCGGACGCCCCCCGCCGGCTCTCCGGCCTGCTCGCCGACGCCCGCAAGCAGGACCCGGAACTCCCGTACCTGGTCGCCCTGCTGGCCGTGCACGCGGCCAGCCCGCCGGTCGGCACCGCCTACCGCCAGGGCGAGGAGCGGCTGCTGTTCGCCGTGGACGACGGCACCCCGCTGCGCGACCGGGAGTTCGGCGGCGCCGACCTGATCGTCGGCAGCGCCCTGCTCGACGCGGTCGGCATGGCCGCCGACCGCAAGGACGCCGGCTGACCGGCCCGGCCGCGACACCCACAGGCACCCACGTTGACGAACCACCACCACCGCGCCACCCCCGAGGAGCACCGCCCGTGACGACCCACCACGACACGTCCTGGGCGGCCGAGACCGAACCCGCGGCCCCCGCGCCGATCACCCCGGCCGACGTCGCCGACGCCGCCCGGCTGGTCTCCTTCGGCCTCCAGGCCAAGCTGCTCCCCGCCCGCGACGCCGAGTACGCCGAACTCGTCCGCCGCCACCGCGAGGACCCGCCGTTCGCCCGCCTCGCCGACGCCGTCGCCACCGGCATGGGCCTGGTGGTCCTGGAGGTCTCGCCGCGGGCCGGCATGGCCGTCGCCGCCGCCGAGGAGTCGCTGTTCGCCGTCCGGATGGGCGACTACTCGCGCCGCGCCGCCTCCGAGTCCACCGACCGCTTCCTGCACGGACTGGCCCACCTCGCCGTCGCCGCGATGGCCTTCCCCCGGCCCGAGGACCTCGCCGACGACGGCTACCTCGGCCGGATCACCGTCAACGGCGTCGACTCCTTCGTCCGCCAGGCCTGCCGCCGCCTGGAGGAGCAGGCCGACGCCGAGGGCGCCAACACCGACCCGGCCAGCGACGCCCCCGGGCTGGAGGCCGCCTGGCGGGTCTGGGCCCGGCGCACCGCCACCGGCGCCACCAAGGACGCCCGCCGGCTCTCCGGCTCCACCATCGGCATCGTGGCCAAGGCGGTGATGTTCCTGGTCGACTCCGGCTTCCTGCAGAAGGTCTCCGACGACTCCGGCGGCACCTACCGCACCACCGCCCGCTACCAGCTCCAGGTCCGCGACCTGGCCGGCGGCGCCGCGATGGCCGAACTGCTCGACCTCGGCATCGTCCCGGTCTCCGACGGCACCGCCAGCCTGCTGCCGCCGGACACCGGCGACGAGCTGGTCGCCGACGCCGGCCTGCCGTTCCACTCGCTCTGATCGCTCTGACAACCCCATAAGACGCACGGAGAACCGCCGCACATGTACGAGCTCAACCGGGTCCGCCTCTACTCGATCGGACCGGCCGGCGCGCGCTACGCCGACACGGTGCTCGACCTGCGCGGCGTCGGCGAGCCCGTCGCCGACCCGGCCCCGCAGCAGATCGGCCTGTTCGGCGAGGACACCGAGGGCCCGGTCCGCCGCCCCGCCCCGGCCGGCGTGCTCTTCCTGGAGAACGGCGGCGGCAAGTCCGTCCTGCTCAAGCTGATCTTCTCGGTGATGCTCCCCGGCCACCGCAACACCCTCGGCGGCGCCAGCTCCGGCGTGCTGCGCAAGTTCCTGCTCGCCGACGACTGCGGCCACGTCGCCCTGGAGTGGCAGCACACCGTCACCGGCGAACCGATCGTGGTCGGCAAGGTCAGCGAGTGGCGCGGCCGCCAGGTCTCCTCCGACCCGCGCAAGTTCGCCGAGACCTGGTACTCCTTCCGCCCCGGCCCCGGCCTCACCCTCGACTCGCTCCCCGTCGCCGAACGGGTCAGCCTGGTCGGCGACCAGAAGGCCCGCGGCCGCCGCCGCACCATGAAGGGCTTCCGCGACGCCCTCACCGAGGCCGGCAAGGCCCACCCCCACCTCGACCTGGTCTTCGAGGACGGCCACGACCGCTGGACCGAACACCTCGGCGAACTCGGCCTCGACCCCGAACTCTTCCGCTACCAGCGCGAGATGAACGCCGACGAGGGCGAGGCGGCCGGCCTCTTCGCGGTCAAGCAGGACAAGGACTTCACCGACCTGCTGCTGCGCGCCGTCACCGACACCCGGGACACCGACGGTCTGGCCGACCTCGTCCACGGCTTCGCCGCCAAGCTCGGCCTGCGCTCCGAACTCACCGCCGAACGCGACTTCACCGCCGGCTCGCTCGACCTGCTGGAACGCATCGTCGAGGCCACCGCCGCCCGCGAGACCGTCCGCGAGGCGCACCGCACCGCCGAACGCCGCGCCCGCCGCCTCGCCCACGCCCTCACCTCCCGCGCCGCCGCCGAACGCGACCGCGCCCAGGACCTCGCCATCGAGGTCGCCGCCGCCGTGAGCGCCGTCACCGCCGCCGAGTCCGACCGCACCCGGCACAGCCTGATCGCCGACGAACTCACCCACCGGCACGCCACCCTGAGCCTCGCCGCGGCCACCGCCGAGGCCGCCACCCTGCGCCGCGAACTCATCGACGCCCGCACCCTGCACTCCGCCTGGCAGGCCGCCGAGGCCGTGCTGCGCCAGCGCGCCGCCGCCGACCGGGTCGCCCGGGTCGCCGTCGCCATCCGCGAGGCCGAACTGGACGCCGCCCCGGCGCTCGCCGCCCGCGCCCGCGCCGCCGGCGCGCTCGCCCGCGCCCTGGAAGCCGCCGCCGCGGCCGCCGAGACCCGCGCCGACACCGAGGAGCAGCGCGCGAGCGAGCTCCAGGAGGACGGCGGCAAGGCCCAGTCCGCCGCCACCGAGGCCGCCACCGCCGCCCAGAAGGCCCGCAGCGAGGCCGAGCACCTGCGCCAGCGCCTCGCCGAGGTCGAGCAGGAGACCGAGGCCGCCGTCGAGGCCGGGTTCATCGACTCCGACGGCGACGCGGACCCGGCCCGCGCCGCCCTGCACGCCGCCGACGTGGAGCAGGCCGCCGCCGCGGCCCTCGCCCAGGCCCGGACCGTCGCGGAGGCCTGCGCCACCCGGCTGCGGGAGGCCGCCGCCGCCACCTCCCGCGCCGAACTCGCCGCCGAACGGGCGGGCGACGCCCGCAAGGACGCGGCCCGCGCGCTGGCCGCCGAGCAGCGCACCGCCGCCCTGCTCGCCACCGAGCAGCGCCTCGCCGACCTGCTCTCCCTCACCCCGTACCAAGAAGAGGCCGAGGAGGACGCCGGCTTCCTCACCCCCGCCGTGCTCGACCGCAACGCCGAGTACCTGCGCGAACTCCTCGACGAGGCCATCGCCACCGCCGAACGCACCCTGTTCGACCTGCGCACCGCCGCCGCCGACGACTCCCGCATCCTCGCCGCCCTCGGTGACGGCGGCCTGCTGCCGCCCGGCCCCGACGTGCTGGCCACCGTCGAGTACCTCGCCGAGCACGGCATCCCCGCCCTGCCGGGCTGGCGCTACCTCGCCCAGTCCGTCGACCCCGCCGACCACGAGGCGATCCTCGCCGCCCGCCCCGAACTGGTGGACGGCGTGGTCGTCACCGACCCGGCCTCGCTGGAGCGCGCCCGCGAGGCCCTCCAGGCCGCCGCCCTGCTGCCCCGCTCCACCGTCGCCGTCGGCGCCGCCGCCTCGCTGATCGCCCCGATCACCGACCGGCCCGCCTTCTTCCTGGTGCCGCCGAACCCGGCCATGCACGACGAGTCCGCCGCCGACGGCGAGCGCCGCGAACTGCGCGCCCGCGCCGCCGCCCGCGAGGAGCACATCCGCGAACTCGCCGGCCGGCTCGGCGCCGACCGCGCCCTCGCCGCCCGGCTCGCCTCCTGGCACGCCAGCTGCCCGCCCGGCACCCTCGCCGAACTCGCCGCCGCCGCCGAGGCCGGCCGCGAGCACGCCGAGCAGGCCGCCGCCGCGCTGGCCACCCTGCGCTCCGACCACGACGAGGCCGAGACCGACCACGCGGCCGCCGCCTCCGCCCACGAGGAGCAGCGGGAGGCCGCCCAGCGCGCCCGCCGCCGCGCCGACGCCCTCTCCGGCCTCGCCTTCCGGCTGCGCGAGCGCGCCACCTGGGCCCGCCGCCAGCGCGAACTCGCCGAGGACGCCGCCGAGTGCGACCGCCGCCAGGCCGTCTGCGCCGAACGCGCCCGCACCTGCGACGAGGACCGCCGCGCCGCCCAGCGCGCCGCCGACGACGCCCGCCGCACCGTGCGCGCGCTGCGCGCCGAACGCGCCGAGATCCCCGCCGCCGAGCAGGCCGACGAGCCCGCCGAGCAGACCGCCCCCGCCGCGCTGCCCGCCCTGCGCGAGGCCTACCGGGCCGCCTCCCAGCTGTACGAGAAGGTCGGCGTCGGCGCCGACCTGCGCGCCGAGCAGGCCCGCGCCGAGGGCGACGAGGCCGCCGCCGCGACCGAGCTCGACCGCCTCACCAACAAGGTCCGCACCCGCGCCGAGGAACTCCTCGGCAGCCCCGACGGCGCCGACGGCCCCGCCCGCCAGGCCGCCGCGGCCCGCGCCGAGGAACTGGTCGCCACCATCGAGGCCCGCTCCGCCGCCGCCAGCGAGCAGCTCGGCCGCCTGCGCGGCGAGGCCGAGCGCTCCGCCCCGGCCGACGGCGAGGCGCACACCGAACTGCCCGAGGAACTCGTCCCGGCCGACCCCGAGCACGCCCAGGTCCTGCTGCGCACGGCCACCGGCCGGCTCGCCGAGTGCCGCGAGGCCGTCGACACCGCCCGCACCGCGCACGCCGACCTCCAGCGCACCTTCGACGCCGCCCAGTCCGCCGCCGCCGACTTCGATGAGCTGGCCGGCCAGCTGCGCGACGGCCTGCGCGAACAGCAGGAGGAGGACGGCCGGCCGGTCGAGCCCTACCTCGGCTCGCTGCCCGAGGCCCGCAACGCCTCCACCGACGCCCGCCGCGCGCTGCGCACGTCCGTCGGCGAGCTGTCCTCCGCCGAACTCGCCGTCCGGGACGCCTCCGACGCCCTGGTCCGGCACGCCAACGCGGCCCGCTACGAGGCCGTCCGCACCCCCGCCCGCCAGCAGATCCGCGAACTGCCCGCGTCCGCGCTGCCCGAGCACGCGGCCGCCTGGGCCACCGCCTTCGCCCCCCGGCTGCGGGTGCTCACCGACGAGCTCACCCAGCTGGAGCGCAACCGCGGCTCGATCGTCGACCGGCTGCGCGGACTGGTCGAGTCCTCGCTCACCACCCTGCGGGCCGCCCAGCGGCTGTCCCGGCTGCCCGAGGGCCTGGGGGAGTGGTCCGGCCAGGAGTTCCTGCGGATCCGCTTCGAGGACCCGGACCACACCACCCTGGTGGAGCGCCTCGGCGAGGTCATCGACGAGGCCACCCGTGCCGCCGTCCGGAAGAACAGCGACCTGCGCCGCGACGGCATGTCCCTGCTGCTGCGCGGCGTCGCCGCCGCGATCGGCCCCAAGGGCGTCAGCGTCGAGATCCTCAAGCCCGACGCGGTGCTGCGCGCCGAGCGGGTGAGCGTCGGCCAGATGTCCGACGTCTTCTCCGGCGGCCAGCTGCTCACCGCCGCCATCGCGCTCTACTGCACGATGGCCGCGCTGCGCGCCAACGACCGCGGCCAGTCCCAACTGCGGCACGCCGGCACGCTGTTCCTCGACAACCCGATCGGCCGCGCCAACGCCACCTACCTGCTGGAGCTCCAGCGCGCGGTGGCGGACGCGCTCGGCGTCCAACTGATCTACACCACCGGCCTGTTCGACACCACGGCGCTCGCCGAGTTCCCGCTGGTGATCCGCCTGCGCAACGACGCCGACCTGCGGGCCGGCCTCAAGTACATCTCGGTGGAGGAGCACCTGCGCCCGGGCCTGCCCGCCCCGCAGGACCCGGACGGCCCGACCATCCACGGCGAGATCACCGCCACCCGGATGTTCAAGCGCCCGGCGGAGGTTCCCGCCCAGCCGTGAACCACGGCCTGCCGCCGAACTCCCGCCTGCGGGGCGACGCCGGGGCACGCACCTCGCCGCGTTGTCGTCGGTCGCCGATGCTCCGCATGGACTCCCTCCTCCGCCTTGCGATGCACGCACCCCAACGC
>NZ_JBHYGR010000052.1:0-8296 GCF_042738155.1 Kitasatospora sp. NPDC059088
CGGAACAAGATCCCGTTGATCACCCTGCGGTGGTCGTTCCAGCGCCCGCCCCGCCGACCGCTTCCCGGCAGATGCGGTGCCAGCCGGCCCCATTCCTCGTTCGTCAGATCACCCCGCCCCATGCCGGGCACAACGAGCCCGGCATGGAGAAGTCACATGATCCGCCGGACAGAACCTAGGCGGCAGCCGAGCGCGCGAGTGGGCGCCCGGGTCGGGGTACGAGGGCGAGGCCGAGCAGGCAGCCTGCCGCCAGGCCCGCGCCGTGGTTGTTCTGCAGGAGGCACAGCAGCGTTCCCGCGGCGGGGATGAGGAGCACGTACCAGGTGTCCCGGAGCGGCCGGCGCGGCGGGTTCGCGCCCAGCAGGCAGCTGACGGCCAGGGCGCCCAGCAGGGCGCAGACGGCCACCGAGTCGCCGCCGCCCTGGGTCGACCAGCCGGCCAGGCTGACCACGTGCGCCAGGACGCCGCCGACGAGGAAGATCACCAGGGTGCGCCACCACCCGAGCGCGGCCTCGGTGACGGCGCCGACCACGAGCAGGGCCGGCAGGTTGATCACGATCTGCATGATGCCCGAGGACTGCACCAGGAGTGCGCTCCCGGCCCGCCACCACTGCCCGTCCGACAGAGCGCCCGGTTGCCGCATCAGGTCGCCGACGACGGAGGGCACCGCGTACTGGACCACGGCCATCACCGCCATCACCGCGAACAGCGCGAGCGTGACCCAAGGGCGCCGCGCCAACGCCGCGCGGACCACGGCCAGTACTTCCCCCGGCCCGGCGCCGCCACCCGCGGGGCCACCGGTCCCGGAGCCGCTCGCCGGCCCGGCCAGCACCAGTGTCCGCACTCCCACGCTGACCACCACAGCGGCGCTCGCGTACAACCCGATTTCATGCGGCGACATTGCCTACCCCCGTGAGAACACCTCGGGGCAGCTCGCCCCGTCAACGTGGCCCATCCTGGCAATCGGGTGCCGCCGCGCACCAGGCCCGATGATCACCAGCCACCCATGACAGCCGTCACAACATGCAAGATCAGCGAGCCGGGACGACTGCCGGCGCCATGGATCGGCATTGCGTCAGCCGAGATACGGGAGAGGCCTGCGCTCCAGGAAGTGCTGGAGCCGGAGGCGTTGAGTGTGGTGCATCGGCAACCCCTCGATGTTGCTCGGGGCGACGAACCGAAGGTCGGTGGACTCGTCCGAGATCCGAAGCTCTCCGCCCGTGATGCGGGCGGTGAAGCAGACATTGAACTGCTGCCGGACCTCGCCGTCCGAGTAGGCGATCACGTGTCGGGGGTCGGTGTACGTGCCGACGAGCCCGGTGATCTCGACATCGAGGCCGGTCTCCTCGCGAACCTCCCGGACGGCCGTGCCCGGCAGCGACTCGCCGAGATCCATCGTCCCGCCCGGCAGCGCGTACAGGCCGTTGTCAGTGCGTCGCTGGAGCAGGATGCGCCCTTCGGGATCCGTCACCACTGCGGACGCTGCCACAACCAGCCGGTTGGGCGTGGGGGCGTCGGGATCGTTGTAGTACTCGGTCCGTGCCACGGATCAGCTCTCCTTCTCTGTGCATCGACGTATCAATCCAGGCAGGCCAAAGCGCCAGCGACGAGGGAACGTGCCGTGGCGCCGCGCGCGGCCCCCTGAGAGAGCAGATCAAAGGCGCGGGCATACAGGTCGACCTGGCTGGGTTCCGTGAGCGTCGAGGCGGCGTCCAGAGTGTCCGCGTGGACCCTGGCAGCATCGAAGATCGTGAAGGTAGGCATGGGCCAAACGGTCCGCTGCGCCGCGAACGGGATGATGCCGACGGCGACGTTCGGAAGATCCATGACTCCGAGCAGGTGGCCCAGTTGTGCCGCCATGGCCTCGGCGCTGCACACGCGGTATCGCAGTACTGACTCCTCCAGTACGAAGGAGAACCGGCGTGCGCCATTGCTCAGTACCGTGTTGCGCTTCATGCGGGCTGCCACGGCGTCGTCCACGTCGTTAGGGGTTCCCCGGAAGTCCGCGATGGATGACAGCAGAGCAGCGGCGTATTTAGGCGTCTGGAGGAAACCGGGGATCACGTCGGAGACGTAGACGCGGAAGGCCCTGGTCTGTCGGTACAGGTCCCCGGTGGACTCTTGCAGGTGGCGGAGTCCACCTCGCTGGAGTTGCCGCCATCGCACGTAGGCGTCGGCGGACTGTCGGTTGGCGGCGAGCAGGTCAGGGACTTGACCGTCGGCGGCACAGGCTCGGCACCAGGCCCTGATGTCGGCGTCGGAAGGAGGTGTCTTCGCGTTCTCGACCCGGGACGACTTCGATTCCGACCAGCCGCACCTGGCGGCCAGCTCCCGCCCGCTGATACCCGCATCCTTCCGGATCTCGCTCAGCCGACTGGCAAGGGCCTCGCGAGCCTTCTGAACGCTTGAAGAGGGGTGCGCGGGCATGGAGCTGGCCTGCGTCAGATCTCGTACTGGTGATGTGGGACGGCTCGTTCCCAGACCGCTTCGAACGCGGAGGCGCACAGCTCCACGGTCTCTGGGTCTGCCGTGATCTCGTCCTCGACCACCGCGCCGTCGCCGGAGAAGTGGTGCACCCGGAGCAGCGCGCCATCGAACAGCCAGAAGTCGTTTCCCGGCAAGGGAATGCTCGTGGCCTGCCGCCGTGGCAGCCAGCGGACGTCCTCGCCCGCCGTGACGTTCGCGTGGGTGACGTAGTGCTCCCACCGGATGTACTCGGACACGGGCTCGGACACGACCCGAGCCCGACGGATGACCACGCCCCGGGCCACGGTGTCCGCGATCAGCTGGTCATAGGGATGCCACCAGGACTCGCGCTCCTCCCAGTCGATCCGCTCACCGCGCTGCCACGCCTCGAACCGTTCCGTCGGGGCGTAGGAGTCCCGGAGTTCCAGATGGAAGGCAGACCGCTGGCATTGCTCAAGCAGTTCAGCGAAGTTGGGCACGCTCGATGACATCACACGCCTCCCTGATCATGGGCACCATTCGGGCCGGAAGCCTGACGATGGACTCATCATCGGGTACCGGCCCGTTCGCGGGGCTGCTCCCTTCGCATTCCGCCTGAACCCGGGGGCGAGGGTTCCACCCCTGGAAGAGGATCTCTTGAGCTTCCGGGTCCACCCACACGGTGGGGCAGTGGTCCCGGTCGGTGTTGGGGTCGATGCCAACGAACTCCACGGCCATGGCCGGCTCCCTGGTCTAGGTGCTTGCTCGGGCTTGCACAAGCTTGTCCGGCCAGCTGATACGCAGTCAATGCCGTTATCTGATGCGGTAATTGGCGTGCAAGGTCGTGCAAGTTCATAGAGGCCGGCACGTCGCCGTCCGTAGTGTCTCCTGTGCCGGTAAGGCAGATGGCAGAGGGATTCACCTCGGTCGGATCGATAGCGGAAGGGGTAGAACATGGGCAAGCGCGGTGGCGGGTCCGGCGACGGCAAGGGTGGCGGGCAGCAGGACGACAGCAACAAGGGCGCCGGGCACGGTGGAGGGTCCGACGAGGGCGGCAACACCTCCGACGGATCGTCCCCGGCGGGCGGCAAGTGACCAGCGAATCGCAGAAGGAGGCGAGCCCCCAGGGGCTCGCCTCCGCGCTGGTGGCCGGCGGCGCGCTCTCCTCGGACTGGCTTCCCTCCTTCCGGGCCGTACCCCGCCAGCTGTTCGTCCCGGATCGCATCTGGCCGGGCATCGCGGACGGCACTCAACAAAACCCCGTGGTGTACCGGTCGCAGGACCCCGAGGCATGGCGGCGGGCGGTCTACTCCGACATCCCGCTGACCACGCAGTGGGACGACGGGCAGCACCACGGAGACGGGCTCGGAACCACCCCGACGTCGTCCAACTCCATGCCCACGATGGTCTTCTCGATGCTCCAGGACCTCGACGTTCGCCCGGGCAACAGGGTGCTGGAGGTCGGCGCCGGCACCGGCTGGAACGCGGGCCTGCTGGCCCACCGCCTGGGCAGCCCCAACGTGGTGACCGTCGAGTACGACCCCGACGTGGCCCGGGGAGCCCGCGCGAACCTCGGCCTCGCCGGACTCGCACCGACCGTCGTCGAAGGCGACGGGCGGCAGGGCTGGCCGGACGGCGCCCCCTACGACCGGATCATCGCCACCTGCTCGCTGCTGGAGATCCCCGGGGCGTGGCTGGCCCAGTCCGCGCCCGGCGGGATCATCGTGGCGCCGTTCGGCACCGAGTACGGCGGCGAGCAGATCGTCCGGCTGACCGTGAACGAGGACGGCACCAGCGCCAGCGGCCGGTTCTCCCGGAGCTCCGCGTTCATGCGGCTGCGACAACAGCGCACCGACCGGCCGCCGTTCGAGGACTACCTCCGGGGGCAGGAGTGGCCAGGAGACGGGGTGAGGACCACCACGACCCTCGCCCCTCCCGACACCGGCGGGTGGTTCGAGCAGTTCGTGATCGGGTCGGCCGTCCCCGGCGCCTTCTGGCGGGCCGAGCGCTACGACGACGGCGACGGCGCGTACACGCTCTGGCTCTACAGCCGGGACACCCGGTCGTGGGCCTCCGTCGACTACGCGCGCGGCCGCACCGAGTACGAGGTGTACCAGTCCGGCCCCCGCCGCCTCTGGGACGAGGTGGAGGCCGCCTGGCGCTGGTGGGACGACCAGGGCCGCCCCGGCTTCGACCGGTTCGGCCTCACGGTCACCCCGGACGCCCACACCGTCTGGCTCGACTCCCCGGAGAACCCGGTACCGCTCCGTGACTGAGCCATTCCGTCGTTTCGCCCCGTCGAGCCGGCTCGGCTCGATGGGGCGGGGGCGGCGGGTGGGGGTGCCCCGGGCGTTAAGTCAGATGACCGATGTGGCGTGGCCTGCTGCGCTGGCAGCCTCTGGGGCGGGCCGTTCCGCGTCCGCCGGGGGCCACGCCCCGTGCGGGGGCGTCGGAGTCGGGCCGCACCACGTCGTCACCACTCCGGGGCCCGCGCGTCATCGCCGGGCTCGCGGGGCAGAAGGGCAGCAGCAGACATGACCGCACCACCCCGCACCCCACTGCACCGTCGCAGAGCCTCCGGGTTCGTCGCCGCGGTGACCGTCCTCCTCGCCGCGCTGGCCGCCGTCTTCGCGGGCACGGCCCCGGCCGGTGCGGTCACGCCCTGGCAGGAGACGAACCACAACGGCAGCACCCCCGACTCCCCGGCGATGGCGTTCTACGCGGGGAGCAACGTCGAGGTGATCCGGGGGCAGGACAACAACCTCTGGTTCAACGTCGACAACGGCGACTTCAACCACATCGGCGGCGTCACGTACGCCGCGCCGTCGATCACCGTGTTCCGCGGCGAGCTGTGGATCTGGCACACCGGCCAGAACGGCGACGTCTGGGGCCAGAACCTCGCCAACCCCGGTGAGTCCAACCACCGGCGCTGGTACTGGAACCGGCCCATCCAGTTCAGCACCCAGAACATCGGCGGTTCCGGTTCGGCCGGAAGTCCGACCCTGAGCCCGGCGGTCGCGGCCTCCCCGGACGTGCTGCACTTCATCGTGGTCGGCGCCAACGAGCGCATCTACCACGCGACCATGGGCGTGAACCGCAACTTCAGCCGCTGGACCGAACTGCCGGGCGGCGCCCGTACCGAGTCCGGGGTCGGCACCTCGACCTCGCCCGACAACCGGCTGACGGTCGTCCACCGCGGCACCGACAACCGGATCTACCGCCAGGGCCTGAACGTCCTGTACTGGCAGTGGGACAACAACTGGCAGCAGATCAGGAACACCTACACCAACGCCGCCCCGTCGGTCGCCTACAACTTCCACGACGGCCGGATGATCCTGGCCTGGCGCCAGGCCAGCTCCGGCCAGATCCTGGCCTCCGAGATCTCGACGACCTCCGCCGAGTCGACGACCCCCCAGGGCGTGCCCAACGGCAACAACGTCACCAGCCCGTCGGCCCCGCGCGTGGACACCGAGCCGGACGGCGTCGGCCTGACCATCCGGGGCGGCAACTTCCTCGACGTCCGGGGCAACTACTACCGGAACAACATCGTCTACAACATCCACAACTACTACCCCAACTGACGCTTCTCCCGAAGCCGTCCTGCTGCCCCCTCGGGTCTCCGCCCCCCGACCCGAGGGGGCGTCCGTCATTCCGCGCCCAACGAGCGCCGCAGGAAGCCGAGTTCGTGCCGGAGCAGGTCCTCCACCGTCGCTTCGTCGGTCGGCCGGTGTCCGGCGCCGCGCAGCGGCAGGACTTCGTGCGGGCGGCCGGCGGCGAGCAGCGCGGCAGAGAGCCGCAACGCGTGGACGGGGAAGACGTTGTCGTCGGCGAGGCCCTGGACCAGGAGGAGTGGGCGGCTGAGCTTCGGGGCCTCGGCGATCAGGTCGCAGGAGTCGTAGTGCCCGGGGTGCTCGTCCGGGTGGCCGAGGAAGCGTTCCTGCCAGTGGGTGTCGTACAGCCGGTGGTCGGTGGGCGCGGCCCCGGCGGAGGCGGCGTGGAAGACGTCCGGGCGCCGCAGTACGGCGAGCGCCGCGAGGAAGCCGCCGTAGGACCAGCCGCGGATGGCGACCCGGCCGAGGTCGAGCAGCTCCGGCCGAAGCCGGGCGGTCTCGTGCAGGCCCTCGATCTGGTCCTCCAGCGCCGGCCCGGCCTTGTCGCCCCAGATGCTCTTCTCCCAGTGCGGCCCGCGCCCCGGGGTGCCGCGGCCGTCGACGACCAGCACCGCGAAGCCCTGGTCGGCGAACCACTGGGACACCTGCTCGTACCAGGCGCCGCCGGTGGTGACCTTCTGCATGGCGGGCCCCGCGTACGGGTCGAGCAGGACGGGCAGCGGCCCGTCGCCGGCCCGGTGGCCGGCGGGCAGGAAGAGGTGGGCGCGCAGTTCGCGCGGGCCGAGGCGGAGCGGTTCGGGGCGGGCGGTGACGACGGGGGGCTCGGCGTACGAGGTGAGGGGGAGGGGCGCACGGCCGTCGCGGAGGACGGTGGAGAGGCCGCCGTTGGTGAGCACCAGCGTGCCGCCGCGCCCGATGCCGCCGTGCACGCCGGGTCCGCTGCTCAACTGCCGTATGCCGGTGTCCGGTTCGTACGTCCACAGGTGGGTCTCGGTGGGTTCCGCGGAGGCGGTGAACAGCACCCGCTCGCCCTCCGTCCCGAGGACGCCCCGCAGTTGCAGCCCGGCCGGGGTGACGGGCTTGCCGTCGACGGTCAGGTGCCGGGTGTCCCCGTGGTCGGCGGTGTCGACCAGGGCCCCGCCCGCCGTGCGCACCGGCACCCCGGGCAGCAGCTCGACCCAGTGCGGGTCGGTCCGCTCGGCCAGCACCCGGGTCGCGCCGTCCGCCCCGACCGCCAGCGTGCGGACGGTGCGCTGGTCGCGGCTCTGCACGGCGGCGTACGGGCCGTGGTCGTCCCAGCCGGCGGCGGTCAGGTACTCGAAGGCGGCGCGGTCCCAGCGGACCTCCGTGCGGGTGCGGCGGCCGTCGAGGCCGAGCAGCCAGAGGGTGACCTCGGCGTTGGCGGTGCCGGCCGGCGGGTAGCGGACGGCGCGGGGGGAGCGCCCCGGGTCGGCGGGGTCCGCGAGGAACCACCGGGCGACGGCACGTTCGTCGACCCGGGCCGTGAGCAGCGCGGTGCCGTCGGGGGACCACCAGTACCCGCGGTCGCGGTACATCTCCCCGACGGCGACGTACTCGGCCAGGCCGTAGCTCACGTCCTCGGCCTCGGGTTCGGCCACGGCGCGGTCGTCCGTACCGTCCGTGGAGACCACCCGCAGGGCGCCGCCGCTGACGTAGGCGATCCGGCGGCCGGTCGGGTCGAGCCGCACCTCCCGCGGCGGGGCGGCGGTGGCGAGCGGGTGCGAAGAACCCGTGGCGGTGTCGGCCAGCCACAGTGTGCCGTCCAGCGCGAAGGCGGCGTACCGGCCGGTGGCGTCGGTGCTGTACGAGGCGATGCCGCCGGTGCTGCCGAGCGCGCTCGGGTCGATGACCAGTCGCTCCTCGCCGGTCGCGGTGTCCAGGGCCCAGAGGCAGTGGACCGGGTCGGCGCCGCCCCGGCTGCGCAGGAAGAGCACGGTGGCGCCGTCGGCGGTGGGCGCGGCCTGGGCGGGGGCCCCGAGCGTGAAGTGCCGGGTGCGGGCCAGTTGCCGGGGGAGGGAGTCGGTGGTCATGCCGGGGACCATAGGCACACTCGGTGCGGCCCCGTCGAGGCATTAAACCGGCCGGAAACGGCCGGGGGGGGGCGCGGCGCGCCGCCCACCCCCCCGCCCCCCCCCCGCCCCGGCCCCCCCCCCCCCCCCCGGGGAGCCGGCCGAGGGCCGCCCAGCAGACACTGGGCGGAGGGGGTGTGTTTATAAGTA